>JAFYPG010000251.1 GCA_017547605.1 Prevotella sp. | reverse complement strand
TATTCATAACCCATGTCAGCCAACTTGTGTCCAAGTTCTCTGTCCGTATATTTCCTGACGATGAAGGTGGGAAATGCTTTCTCTAACCGTTTCACGATGTTTTTTACAAGGATGAATTTGGCATCCTCGGGTGTATCCTCGGGTAGTTGATAGTTAAGTTCTATCATCCTACCATAATCATAGACCTGCTGAAAGTTCTGATTCTGCATGATGATACGAGCATTCTCATCGTCCTCAAACCAATAGCGGCGCCCCTGCTGCAGTTCGGCGTAAAGTTGGGCATAGAGTTGGTCGTAGTTGATGATGCCTGAATTGTCTATTTCGTCGGCATGGATGCAGATGAAACGACGGGAGCCTGTTGGATCCGTCAGCGGACGGATGTTGTTGGTGGTGGCGATAAAGGAGGCTAAGCGCTGGCGCTCCTCCATCACCTTACCGTATGGCGGACGGAACTTCACGTCGTGCTTGGAGATCAGGTACTTCAACAGCGGCTGCTGACTCTTCGACATGGCGTCAAACTCATCGATGTTGATGAGTGCATAACTCGACATGGCGATGAAGATGTCATTGTCATTTTTCATCGAGATGCGGTCGTTGAAATACATCTGCAGGTAGCCTGGCAACAGACGGGCACAGAAGGTGGTCTTGCCTGATCCCTGCGGACCAATGAGCAGGGGGACAATGGCGTTGCCATGTTGGCGATCCTTGCCTAACCACTGCGCCACCATTGACAGCATCCACTTGTGGAAGTCTTCTTCCCAATAGGGATTCGTGGTCTTTACGCGACGGGCAAGTTCGCCCACATAGTCGTGCTTACCATTCCACTTCGGCAAATGGTGCATGTAGTCCTCCATCGGATAGTAGCGCGGGATGAGGTTGGAATCGATATAGCGGTTCAAGTCCTTGTCCCACGACTCAACACCGGCTTTCAGCGCTTTGATAGCCATGGTGTTACGGGCTGCCTGATCCAACGGCTGGAAACCATAGCCCACAGCGTTCATTCGGTATTCCGGTGCACCTGTCATCATGTTGAGGCGCAGCGTATAGTGCTCTTTCATATAGGCCTCGGTCTTATAGGTAAGCAGGGCCGAAGGACGCGTAAACTTCGTTGGAATGGTCTTCAGACTGTCACGGAGATAGGCAGACTTGAAGACAGATTCAATGGTTTCTCGGTTTTCGACTCCTCCCAAGAATGGAATAAATGACGCCACGCGCACTGCCCAAGCCTGTGGGAGTCCCATCACGCGACAACCATCAGCCAGTTGCTCAAGTACGGCGGTGGCGAAGAGATCATCATCGCGCATATCATGGCATTTTTCGATGGCGGCATCCAGGCAATCGTGGAAACGGCGCATACGACTATTCCTCACGCTGAGCCCAGGAATTTCTTCGGGGTAGTTGTAGTCGCTGATGTCTTCCTGCATACTCAGGAACTCGGGTGTCTTCTCGGGCTCCGAACTGACATAGATAGCTATGGCTGCAGGATTATAAAACGGATGCGGATCATAGCTGGCTTTGCACGTGGTCTCGAAAGTTGGCTCTTGCTCCGCCAATGGGGTACCCAACTGCGAGGAGTAGATATAATGCAACTTGCGGAAGGCATTGCTCAGGGCTGTATCCGTCGATTCACCATCGGTGATGCTGTAGGGGCAAACGATATGGAGGGAATGACCATCGTGGCCGAGGAAACAGAGTAGTGTATAAGGCTGCAGGGCGGCAAGTCGCTTATATTCCTCGGCTGTAGCCAGGTCGCGCAGGTTCTCCAGAGAAAGGAGCACCAGGTTGTGATGACTTCTGGCCTTCAACTCTCCGTTCTGTTTCTGCCATTCTGCAGCGAAACAGACCTCTTTCTTGAAATCCCGAACATATTCCTGACGGAAATAGCCATTCTGCAACTTTGTAACGAACGCTTCGAGTTCCTCGCGTGTGTACCTCTTTTCATTGTTTTCTGTGTTGATTAATGTTATCCTCATAATTGTATGGTTGAAATTTTCGTACAAAGTTACAAAATTTTTGACGAAATACAAGCATTCTTCAAGAAATCTTTTAAGGACGTTACCAGCAGGTGACCTTAAAATATTTGAGGTCACCTGCATAAACCATTCAATCACAGAAATTTATGCAAAAAGTGACCTCAAACAAATAATCCCCGCCAATTGGCGGGGATTGATGGTTATTTGATTTCTACGGTGAGTTTCTTCAGGTCTTTGTCCTGTGAACGGTTGCCGTAGAGGATTTCGTATTTGCCGGCTTTGGTGCGCATGGTGTTGGTTTCGGCATCCCAGAACTCGAAACTCTTTTGGTTGAGGGCGATGGTGGCGGTGGCCGTCTGACCAGCCTTCACATCGACGCGCTGGAAACCGCGCAACGACTTCAACGGACCATCGGCATCCTGCAGGTTGCGGATATAGACCTGGATGGTCTCCGTGCCATCGTTCATACCAGTATTAGCGACATCGACAGTCAATGTGCCACTACCGTCATTTCTAATTTCTAATTTCTCATTTCTCATTTCGAAAGTGGTATAACTGAGACCAAAGCCAAAGGCGAAGAGAGGATCGGAGAAGTAACGATAGGTGCGGCCCTTCATGGAGTAGTCCTCATAGTCGGGCAACTGGCTGTCATCCCTATAGAAGGTGATGGGTAACTTTCCACTGGGGTTCACCTCGCCGAAGAGTACATCGGCAACGGCTGTGCCACCCTCCTGACCAGGATACCAGGCTTGTACGATAGCATCGCAACTCTCGGTCTCGGGTGTCAGGGCAATAGCGGAACCGGAACAGTTGACGTAGATGACCTGTTTGCCAGCAGCCTTCAGGGCCTTGAGGAACTCGCGCTGCACCTTCGGCAGTTCGATACTGGTGCGGTCGCCACCCTTGAAACCGTCGATGTCAACGGGCATCTCCTCACCTTCGAGACTCGGAGCAATACCACCCACGAAAATCACCTTGTCGATACCGTTGAGCCGGGCGATGGTCTGCTGGTAGTCGATGGGCAGTTCCTTGGCGATGTTAATGGCCAGATTGGCATTGTAGGTGTGGATATGTGAGAAGCGTACCTCGATGTTATAACTCTTACCCTTCTCTGCTTGGATGGCCACGCGGTTGGGGGTAGTGCGCCAGATGTGGTGCATGAATTTCCGCTCACCGTCGATATAGAGTTCGAAATGGCCGCAGCCATCAACATTCACCACATATTCGCCTGCCTCTTTCGGTGTGAAAACGGTCTCGTACTTGGCTGAGAAGTCCTCGAGTTGTACGCCAGGGGCGAAGTTATGCATGCCGAAGGTGGTCACAGCCAGTGGCTGGGTGTAATACTGTGTGGTAACGGGCTTGCCCTCCATCTTACGGTTGTTCCAGAAGGTGCCTTTCAGACCTTTCTTGCCGTCGGGAGCCACGCACTCCGAGGCGATGTGGCACTCCATCACCTTGTCGTAGGTCAGGTCGCAGCCAGGGATATACACTAACTTTTTCTGCTTGGCCTTCAGTCCGTCGAGGATGGTGATGGTCTTGTTGGGTGTGCCGTTGTAGTTACCCCACATCATCGGGGTGTTATCGGCGTTGGGACCGATGACGGCGATCTTCTCCACATTCTTCTTCAGGGGCAGGATGTTACCCTTGTTCTGCAGCAGTACGATGGTCTGGCGCGCCATGTCGAGCGACAGTTGTGCCGATGACTTGGAGGACATGGCAGAATAAGGGATCTTCGACCATTCCACGAGTGAGGGATCGTCCATCTCACCGAGGTCGAAACGGCCTTCGAGCAGACGGATGACATGCTTATCGACCTCTGCCTCGGTGATGAGACCACGCTTCACGGCCTCGGGGATGCTTCGATAGGCATATCCATAGCCACACTCCACATCCGTTCCGGCTATTGTGGCCTTGGCAGAGGCGGTGATGGGAGAGGAAGAACTCTTATGAGAGGTGTAAAAGTCACTGACGGCACCGCAATCGCTGACGACGAGGTACTGGAAGCCCCATTCGTCGCGGAGGATGGTCTGGAGCAGACGGTTGGAACCGCAGCAGGGATCATCGTCGAGACGCTGGTAGGCACACATCACCTCACGTACTTTGGCATCCTGTACCAGTGTT
>JAFYPG010000250.1 GCA_017547605.1 Prevotella sp. | reverse complement strand
CAGGGTTGCCACACGCTTAGGATCCTTTCCTGTGGCCTCCAGTTCTCGGATCTCGCGCTGCACAGCAATACGCATACGGCTCGACAGCGTCAGTCCGCATGACATACAGTTCACCTCACAGAAGCCGCACTCGATACACTTGTTGGCGCGCTTCACCTGTTCAATGGTCTCCTTGGCCGTCGAGAGATTCGGATCCATCAGGTAGTGTCCACCGTCAGGCACACTCTTGAAGTCAAAGTCGAGCACAGGCAATGGCTTCAGGCACTTGATGAAGCACTCTGGGTCGTCGTTGAAGATCACGCCCTGATTCAGCAGTCCCTCAGGGTCGAAGATGGCCTTGAGTTCCTTCATGGCCTCGTAGGCCTTGTCGCGCCACTCGTACTTCACGAACGGTGCCATGTTACGGCCCGTGCCGTGTTCGGCCTTCAGCGAACCGTCGTATTCCTCAACCACCAATTTCGCCACGTCGCGCATCATCTCCGCATAACGGGCCACCTCGTGCTCGTCAGCGAAACTCTGGTTCAGGATGAAGTGGTAGTTGCCCTCGAAGGCATGACCATAGATACAGGCGTCGTCGTAGCCGTGATCGGCGATGAGTTTCTGCAGTTTCACCGTCGCCTCTGGCAGCGACTCGATGGGGAAGGCCACATCCTCGATGAGACAGGAGGTGCCAATGGGACGCGTACCACCCACGCTGGGGAAGATGCCTGAGCGGATGGCCCAGTACTTGCCATAGATTTTCGGATCCTCCGTGAACTCGGCAGGGATATAGAGGCGGAACTTGCCTAAGCATTCCTTGATCTTCTCGATCTTCTCGAGGAGTTGCTCGTGGGTGATGCCCTTGGTCTCCGTGAGGATAGCCGTCAGGTTGTGATAGTCGCCAGGTTCCACACCCTCGATCTTGCCAGCATCCACATCTTCTTTATATTTCAGGAACACGGGGTCATCAACGGAGTTGAGCGACATGTAGTCGAGCATCTCCGCACTCTTCACCATCAGGTTCTCAGCACTCATCTTCAGATCCTCGTCGCCAGCCTTCAGTTTCTTCATGGCCACCACCGCCTCGCAACTCTCCTTCATCGTCATGAAATAGACCATCGCTGAGGCTTTGTACTTATAGTCATAGAGTGTCTTCATCGTCACCTCCGAGAGGAAGGCGAGCGTACCCTCCGAACCAACCATCGAGTGGGCGATGATGTCGAAGGGATCATCGTAGGCGATGAGCGGACGGAGGTTCAGACCTGTCACATTCTTAATACTGTATTTGGTACGTATGCGCGAGGCCAGTTCCTCGTCGGCTCTCACCTTGTCGCGCAGGGCCTCGATCTTGGCAATGAACTCCGGGTGACTCTTACGGAAGGCTTCTTTGCTTGCTTCGTCGCCAGTGTCGAGTACAGTGCCATCCGTGAGGATGATACGTGCAGATACCATCATACGATCGCTATTGGCATGCACACCACAGTTCATACCTGAGGCATTGTTGATGACGATACCACCCACCATCGCACTGCCTATTGAGGCAGGATCAGGCGGGAACACCCGACCGTAGGGCTTCAGGATCTCATTCACCCTGGCACCCACGATACCTGGCTGCAACTTGATATATAATGAGTCATCTGCGCTTGACTGGTAATCATAATTTCTAATTCCTAATTCCTCATTTCTAATTATTTGATAACCCTCCCAATGCTTACCTGCTACGATCAGCACGGAGTCGGTGCAACTCTGTCCTGAGAGTGAGGTGCCAGCAGCCCGGAAGGTAAAGGGCAACTTATGCTTCTGGCATGTTTTGACGATTTTAGAGATTTCCTCCTCGCCATCACTACGGATGACAACCTTTGGAATCTGGCGGTAGAAACTGGCGTCCGTTCCCCATCCGAGGGTACGGAGCTCATCGGTATAAATACGGTCAGACGGTAGGAATTGTCTGAGGTCGGAAAGGAATTGTTGAATCATAGGTCGTTATTGGTTTTAGCGTGTATTACTTTTGGGGCAAAGATACAAAAAAGAATTGAAAAGTGACTGGTAATTCGCGGATTGTTTTCCTCCGTTTTTATTTTTTTCACTAAAATATTGTGGAAATCTCGCAAAAAGTTCGTACATTTGGCCTCAAATTGCGTATTGCGGACAACAACTTATATAATAACAAATAACTAAAAACCTATGTCAGCATTAGTATCTGTCATTCCTATTCTATTGCTCATTGTCCTGATGATGGGCTTTAAAGTATCTGGTTACAAGAGTGCCATGATCACTCTGGTTGTAACAATCATCCTGGCTCTGTTCGCGGCTCCCGCTATGGGTATCGTGCCAGAGAAGTATGCCAACGTGTCTATCTATGGCGTGACGCTCTGGTCTGTCGTCGAGGGATTCCTCAAGGCCTGCTTCCCGATCATTCTGATTATCATCTGTGCGATCTTCAGTTACAACATCCTTTGTGAGACGAAGGAGATCGAGACCATCAAGACGCAGTTTATCCAGATGACCTCTGATAAGGGTTTGCTGGTGTTGCTCCTGACTTGGGGTCTTGGTGGTGTGCTTGAAGGTATGGCTGGTTTCGGAACGGCTGTGGCTATCCCTGCTGCCATCCTCATAGGACTGGGCTTCAAACCGATGTTCTCGGCTGTGATCTGTCTGGTGGCTAATACGGTGGCCGTAGGCTTTGGT
>JAFYPG010000249.1 GCA_017547605.1 Prevotella sp. | reverse complement strand
TATGGTTGTTATGCCAAAGGTAGAACTGAGCGTGTGGGATGTAGGCGGAGTCGCACACAGGGGACAGTCCCCATGTAATCCGCTTCGCTACTCACAGGAGGGACAGTCCCCATGTGCGACCAGTGCGGAGGTTATTCGCTTCAACAAGGTGAGCATCCGATACGGGGAGCGGACGATATTAAGGGATTTAGACTGGACGGTGCGACGGGGTGAACACTGGGCACTGTCAGGACAGAACGGCTCTGGAAAATCCACACTGCTCTCGCTGGTATGTGCTGATAATCCGCAAGGCTACGCATGCGACATCTCATTGTTCGGACATAAACGAGGCAGCGGCGAGAGCATCTGGGATATCAAGCGTCATATCGGCTATGTGTCGCCAGAGATGCACCGCAGCTATAAGCAGAACATTCCCGCCATACAGATTGTGGCCAGCGGCCTGAAGGATACCGTGGGTCTTTATGTCAGGGCCAACGACGAGGAGAAGGAGCAATGTCGTAAGTGGCTACGGAAATTGGGTGTAGGCCATCTCGCTGAGCGGAATTTCATGGAGATGTCGAGCGGTGAACAGAGGCTGGTGCTGTTGGCCCGTGCCTTCGTGAAAGAGCCCGATCTGCTCATCCTCGACGAACCGTTGCATGGACTCGACGATTATAACCGTCGTATGGTGAAGGATCTGGTAGATGAGTATTGTCAGGATCCGGCCGTCACACTGATCTACGTCACACACTATCAGGAGGAATTGCCCCAATGCATCGACCACTCCATCTATTTAGAGCGGCAATCATAAAAGAGGATACAGCATGATATTCTATTTCTCAGGCACAGGCAACACCCGTTGGGTAGCAACAGAGATCGCCAAAGCACTTGGCGAGGAACTGCTCTATATCCCTGACCTCATCAGGGAGGGATGCTATGAGTTTGCGCTGAAAGACAACGAGCGGCTTGGTTTTTGCTTCCCCACGCATGGCTGGCAGCCACCAAGGATCGTGCGACAATTTATTGAGCGGTTATGCTTCGACAAACTCAGCAACCATACGTTCTGTTGGGCACTGACCACCTGTGGCGACAATATGGGTGAGGCCATGACCATTCTGAATAAGGAATTGGCAGCCAACACGGCATTACGCACTGAGGATGGCGAGCCCATACAGGCTGAGACGCAGTTCTCTGTGATTATGCCTGAGTCGTACGTCTGTCTGCCATTTATGAAGACTGATCCTGAGGATAAGGAACGCTGGAAGATCGAGAACGCCCAGCGCCAGTTGCATCACATCATCAGTATTCTGAAGGATCGCAAGCGGGGCATCGAGGAACTGGAAAAGGGTGCCACTCCCCGCCTCTATTCCTACGTGATCGGCGGCTACTTCAACAAGCGGATGATCACCGACAAGAAATTCACGGTGGATGCCGATGTCTGCATCCGTTGCGGCAAGTGCGCTAAGGTCTGTCCTGTGGATAATATCAAAGGTACACCTCCCGTATGGCTTCATAACGGAAAGTGTACCTGTTGCCTGGCCTGTTATCATCACTGTCCCGTTCATGCTGTGAACTATGGCAAGATCACCAGGAAACGGGATCAGTATTACTTCAATAGACGCGCGGACCGAAAATAGACGTGCCGATGCGCACCATCGTGGAACGGGTCTCAAGGGCGATGGGATAGTCGTCGCTCATGCCCCAGGAGCGTTCGCAGAAGGCATCGTCATTAGCAAAATATTTCGCTTTAACTTCATCAAAGAAATCAGCCGCCGTCTGCATCTCGCGACGGATCTGTTCTTTGTCATCCACAAAGGAAGCCATCATCATCAGACCACAGATCTGCACATGCTGCATCTCGCGCCACTCACCACCCTCAAGGAGTTCACGACAGGCATCGAGCGTGAGCCCGTACTTCGTGGCTTCCTCTGCGATATGGAGTTCCAAAAGCACCTTGATGACGCGGCCGCATTTCTCGGCCTGGCGGTTAATCTCTTTCAGGAGTTTTAGCGAATCAACAGCCTCGATCATAGACACATACGGTGCGATATACTTTACCTTATTCGTCTGCAAGTGGCCGATAAAATGCCACTCGATATCCTTGGGTAGTGTCTCATGTTTCAGGCGTAATTCTTGTTCGTGGCTCTCGCCGAACACACGATGCCCCTCAGCGTAGGCGGCCTCGATATATTCATTGGGATGATACTTGGAAATTGCCACAAGGCGGACGCCCTGTGGCAATGTATCGAGTATCTGGTGCAAATGTCCTTTGACGTCGTAATCCATTACTGTTCGTATTCTGGTTTGTCGTCTTTTTTCGTCTTCGCGTACTCGAAGACATCCATCAGTGCAGTCTCGGCAACAGAGGCAATGACATAGTCGATCATCGTGCCGCCCATCACCTCCTCGATATTCTTCACGGCACCATTGAAAGAGCCTGCCTGCACGAGATAGGTAACCGTAGAGCGTTTCTCCTTTTCCGTCTTCTCATCGATGGTGATAAACTGGAGCCTGGCCTTGTACCATTTGTCGGCCATCTCGTCGTCGGAGAAGAATATCTCCTTGTAGGCGGCCTTCTTGATATCGGCCACGTCGAACTCTCCACTGATGTATGAGGACATCTCCTCAATGATGCGCTCCTCAGCCTCACTGAAACTAAGGGCATCGACCACATAACTCTCATTTACTTTCTTCTGCAAGCCATCCTCCATGACTTTCTCATAGCGGATCTTGCACTCAAACCAAATAGCTGTTCTGCTTCTCATGTGTGTATCTGTTATTATTCGTTATTCTTGGATTCATCCGGCTTTTTCTTGGCTTCGGCTTCCTGTTCTTCTTTTTGCTTCTTGACACCATAATAGTCCTTATCCATAGAAGCCTTCTTCTTCTCCGTCAGTTGCTCGATAATCTGGGAAGAAATGCCCGATGCACGGTCAGGATTCAATGTCGTGCTCTTGCATAACTCTTCCTGCAACTTGGCCAGACGGTCTGTCATAATCTTGCTTTTAGCATTAAAGCTCTGCTCCGATGCATTCATCTGATCGTTATTATAGACTTCGGAGATGATCGCATCGGCAGCCTTCGTAAACTGTTTACGGAAGATCGCCTCTGCCTTGGCATTGTATTCGCGCATCTTACCCGGACTCATACCCAACGAGTCCTTTCTCTTCTTTTGAAGTTCCACGATATGGGCAATCGTAGCAGAATCGGCATCAGCTCCAATGCCCAATAACATCTCCGGATCCTCCTCAACCATCTCATCAGGAATCAGTTCCTCCACTGGTTTCACATATTCCACTACCTCTGGACTGGGCAGCAGGTAGAAGAAGAGTCCCACGACTGCTGCTGCAATGGCTATGGCCGCCACAGCCGTCACACCCGTACGACGGGCTTTTGTGAGATTCTCTATCATCTTCCTCATGGTTTCCACAGAATCATAGCGGTCTTCGGGGTTTTCTGCCGTCGCCTTCTCCACCACCCTCTTCAACTCCAGGGGCAGACCAGAGGATTCGTAGATAAATGAGATGAACTTACCGAGAGAATAGACGTCCGTACGGCTGTCGATGGTACCGCCGTTGAACACCTCTGGAGCCACATATTCTTCAACACCGTCGTACAGCACATCCTGATCCAGTTTAGTGTAGAAAGATCCGTGGCATAGGAGTCTAACCGCCTGATCATTCTTACGAAGCAGGATATTGGAAGGGGCAAAGCACACATGGTAGATCCCCTGTTCGTTCAGATAACTCGTGAAGGCCATCAGTTCTCTCAGCGTGGTCTTGACAAACTCCCCCCTCGCGACAATGGCAGGATCATCATTCAACAGTTGTTCCACCGTAATATAGTTACCCACCTCGACGGCTATGGCGTAAATACCGTCATCCCCTTCGTTGGGCATGAAATGGAGTTGTTCTTTTTGGTCAATACCAGCAAGGGCTTCGTACTCCTCCTTCACGCTCTTCTGAAAGAAGATATTATCGGCCACCTCGTCGTGAAACTCCACGAAATTGGAGTACTTACCGTCTATCAGTCTCTTGTAGAAATAACCGTACGGCAGGCGCACCTTCATCGTCTTACGGGCATCACGCGTCTCTATCAGTTCCTCAAAATTCATCGTTACGTTTGTATTTTGATTGATTTTGTCGGGCAAAAGTACGCATAAATTCTGAGAAACGCAAATTTTTGGGCAGAGATTGCACAGATTTACGATAATTTGTGTTACCTTTGCACCGAATTTTACAAAAAGTAAAAAGGTAAGAAAGTAAAAAAGTAAAAAAATGCCTGAAATATCAGTCCGCGGCCTGGAAATGCCTGAGTCTCCGATTAGGAAACTCGCACCTCTGGCTGCAGCCGCCAAGAAAAGAGGGACGAAGGTATATCACCTGAATATCGGACAGCCTGACCTGCACACACCGCAGGTGGGTCTTGACGCCCTGAAGCAGATAGACCGTGATATCCTGGAGTATTCACCATCGCAGGGATATCTGAGCTATCGCGAGAAACTGGTAGATTATTACGCGAAATACAATATCAACGTCACTGCCGAGGATATCATCATCACATCAGGTGGTAGTGAGGCGGTGCTCTTCGCTTTCCTCAGTTGTCTGAATCCTGGCGACGAGATCATCGTTCCGGAGCCTGCCTACGCCAACTATATGGCCTTCGCCATCTCCGCAGGTGCGAAGATCCGTACCATTGCCACCACTATCGAGGAAGGCTTCTCCCTGCCAAAGGTGGAGAAGTTTGAGGAACTGATCAATGAGCGCACGCGGGCTATCATGATATGCAATCCCAACAACCCGACGGGCTACCTCTATACACGTCGTGAGATGAACCAGATCCGTGACCTGGTGAAGAAATACGACCTGTATCTCTTCTCCGATGAGGTCTATCGTGAGTATATCTACACAGGCTCACCCTATATCTCTGCCTGTCATCTGGAGGGTATTGAACAGAACGTGATCCTCATCGACTCCGTATCAAAGCGCTATTCCGAGTGCGGTATCCGTATCGGTGCCCTCATCACGAAGAACGCCGAGGTAAGAAAGGCCGTGATGAAGTTCTGTCAGGCCCGACTCTCACCGCCACTCATCGGACAGATAGTAGCAGAGGCCTCTTTGGATGCGCCTGAGGAATACTATCGCGATGTCTATGACGAATATGTGGAGCGCCGTAAGTGCCTGATCGACGGTCTGAACCGTATTCCCGGCGTCTATTCCCCCATCCCCATGGGCGCCTTCTATACCGTAGCCAAACTGCCAGTGGATGATGCGGAGAAATTCTGCCGCTGGTGTCTCTCCGAATTCGAGTACGAGGGCGAGACGGTAATGATGGCTCCTGCCGCAGGTTTCTACACCACTCCCGGTGCAGGCATCAATCAGGTGCGTATTGCCTATGTGCTGAAGAAAAAGGATCTGGAACGTGCCCTCGTCGTGCTAAGGAAGGCCCTGGAAGCATATCCTGGAAGAGTTGACGAAGAGAAGTGAATTTCCCACTATTCATAGCCAAGAGAATATACAGTGACAAGGGCGATAAGCGCATGGTGAGTCGTCCTGCCATCCGTATTGCCACCATTGGCGTGGCCATCGGTCTGGCTGTGATGATCGTGACCGTCAGCGTCGTCTTAGGTTTCAAGCATACGATCCGCGACAAGGTCGTGGGTTTTGGCGGACATATCCAGGTCCATAACGTCCTACTCTTCAATGATGCCGATCCCTATACGATCTGTGTCACCGACAGTCTGATGGATGCCATCAGTCAGATACAGGGCGTGAATCATGTGGAGCGCTATTCCATCACACAAGGGCTACTGAAGACTGATGATGACTTTTTGGGTGTGGCCTTCAAGGGAGTTGGTCCTGAGTTCAATACCACTTTCCTGAAAGAACATCTGGTGGAGGGTGAGATGCCCCAGTTCAGTGACTCTACCAGTCACTACCAGTTGCTGATGTCGAAGATGATTGCCGACAAACTGCAGTTGAAAGCCGGCGACAAGGTGTTTGCCTATTTCATCGCCGATGATGTGAAGACACGCAAATTTACGATCAGCGGCATCTACCAGACGAATATGACACGTTTCGACGAGAGTCTGTGTTTTACCGATCTCTATGCTGTAAACCGTCTGAACGGCTGGGATAAGGAGGACTGTACTGGCATTGGTGCGACGGTAGATAACCTGGATCTGCTTCCACAGACGGAAGAAGCCTTTGTAAATGATATCAACCGCAGCCATGACGACAAGGGTAACATGATGACATCGCGTACCATCTACGAAACCTATCCACAGGTGTTCATGTGGTTGGAACTATTGGATATCAATGTCTGGATCATCCTTGCCCTGATGGTCTGCGTGGCTGGTTTTACGATGATCAGCGGACTGCTCATCATCATCCTCGAACGAACCCAGATGATCGGTATTCTGAAAGCCCTCGGGGCCCGAAACAAAACCGTCCGTCACACATTCCTCTGGTTTTCTGTCTTCATCATCGGCCAAGGTATGCTCTGGGGCAATATCATCGGTATTGGCATTGTCCTGCTACAGCAATATACGGGTATTATCTCACTGGATCCACAGACGTACTACGTCAGTGAGGCACCTATGGAACTGAATATACCACTGATTCTATTACTCGATGCCGTCACACTTTTCATCTGTATCTTCGTGCTGATTGCTCCGAGTTATCTGATCTCTCATATTCACCCGGCAAAGTCTATGAGATACGAATAAATATGTTCGTTTTTTCCAATAAACTCTTATTTTTTACTAACTACATTAAAATATTGCACATTTTTTTTTGAAATGTGCAGGAAATGATATACCTTTGCACAAAATTTAAAAAATTGTGCAGTTTCAATGGAAACATTCAGCAGTTTTAATGCGTATATTCAAAGGGCTATCATAGATAACTGGGACAAGGATGCACTAACCGACTATCAAGGCATCACGTTACAGTTTCATGATGTAGCACGAAAAATAGAAAAGGTTCACATCCTCTTTGAGAACAGTGGTGTTGTGAGGGGCGACAAGATTGCCATCTGTGGACGAAACTCAGCCCACTGGGCCGTGGCCTTCATTGCCACCCTCACCTACGGAGCCGTGGCTGTTCCCATTCTCCATGAATTCAATGGTGAGCAGATCCAGAATATTGTCAACCATTCAGGCGCCAAGTTATTGTTTATTGGCGACTATGCTGTCAAGACCATTGATCCCGAGGCTATGCCTGACCTGGAGGCCATTATCAACCTACCAGACTTTTCGCTCCTAATCTCACGTTCAGACAAGGTTACGTACGCGCGCGAACATTTAAATATGTTGTTTGGCAGCAAGTTCCCAAGAGCCTTCCGCAAGGAGCATGTGAACTATTACAAGGACGAGGCCGAGGAACTGGCGTTGATCAACTATACCAGTGGAACAACGGGGTTCTCGAAGGGCGTGATGCTACCCTACCGCGCCATCTGGGGTAACGTAGAGTTCATCATCAGTCGTCTGGGTAATAAGGTGAAGCCTGGTGACAACCTGCTGAGTATCCTGCCGATGGCCCACATGTACGGAATGGCTGTGGAATTCCTCTTCGGCTTCTGTCATGGTTGCCATCTGTTCTTCCTCACCCGTCTGCCGTCACCCGCCATCATCGCACAGGCCTTTGCAGATATCAGACCCACACTGGTTGTCACCGTGCCTCTGATCATCGAAAAGATCATCCGCAAGAAGGTATTCCCCAAGATACAGGACAATCGCATCCGTCTGTTGTTGCAGATGCCCGTCATCTCCAAAAAGGTTAAGGAGCGTATCTGCCAGCAGGTCTATCAGGCTTTCGGCGGACGCGCCTACGAGGTCATTGTCGGTGGTGCTGCCCTCTCGAAGGAGGTCGAAGAGTTCTTACTCTCCATCAACTTCCCCATTACGGTGGGATATGGCACCACGGAGTGCGCGCCACTGATATCCTACTGTGACCATAAAGTGTTCAAAGGAGGTTCCTGTGGTACCCCTGTAGATCGTATGGAGGTACGTATCCTTTCCAGTGATCCGGAACATATCCCTGGCGAGATTGTCACCAAGGGTACCAACCTGATGCTGGGCTACTACAACAACGACGAGGCTACAAAGGCCGTGATCGACAAAGACGGCTGGTACCATACGGGAGACTTAGCCACGATGGCTCCCAGCGGACATATCTTCATCCGCGGACGCATCAAGAACATGCTACTTGGTGCCAACGGACAGAATGTCTATCCAGAGGAAATAGAAGACAAACTCAATACGATGGCGATGGTCTCGGAGAGCATCGTCATACAGCGGGACGACAAACTCGTAGCCCTCGTACATCCCGACAAGGACGAGGTGGTCAACTTCACCCAGGAAGAACTGGAGAAGATCATGGAGCAGAACCGTCAGGAACTGAACAACCAACTGCCCGTCTATAGCCGCATCTCCGCTATAGAACTCCATGACGAAGAGTTTGCCAAGACACCAAAGAAAAGTATCAAACGCTACCTATATCAGAATAACTAATTGCCTATGGAACAAATACCGAGCTTTAATGCGCTTATCCAAGAGAGCATTATCAATAACTGGGATAAGGATGCGCTGACTGATTTCAAGGGACAGACCCTACAGTTCCATGATGTAGCCAGAAAGATAGAGAAACTGCACATCCTTTTTGAGAACAGCGGGATTCAGCAGGGTGACAAGATCGCCCTCTGCGGACGTAACTCCTCCCAATGGGCCGTGGCCTTCATCGCCACCCTCACCTATGGAGCCATCGCCGTACCCATCCTGCATGAGTTCAATGCCGAACAGATACACAATATCGTCAACCACTCCGAGGCCCGTCTGCTCTTCGTGGGAGACCATGTGGCCACGATTATCGACCCACAGGCCATGCCGACGCTGGAGGGTATCATCAACAACCCAGACTACTCGCTGATGATATCGCGTACGGATAAACTGACCTACGCCCGTGAGCACCTGAACGAACTCTACGGCAAGAAGTTCCCCAAGTATTTCCGTAAACAGCACGTCAACTACTACATGGAGAAGAGTCCTGACGAACTGGCTGTCATCAACTACACCTCAGGGACGACAGGTTTCTCGAAGGGTGTGATGCTGCCCTACCGTGCTTTGTGGTCGAACTACGATTTCGCCTGCCACGTGTTAGGCAAGAAGATCAAGGCAGGTGACCGTGTGATCTCCATGTTACCGATGGCCCATATGTACGGCATGGCCTTCGAGTTTATCTTCGAGTTCCTGCACGGCTGCCATGTGTATTACCTGAACCGTGTGCCCTCGCCTGCCATCATCGCCCAGGCTCTGGCAGAGATCAAACCCGTCATCGTGATCGCCGTGCCACTGATTATCGAGAAAATCATCCGCAAGAAGGTATTCCCGAAGATCCAGAACAACCGTATGCGCTTGCTGCTGCAGATGCCTGTGATCAACAAGAAGGTTCGCGAGATGATTTGTCAGGAGGTGTTGAAGGCCTTCGGTGGCGAGATGTACGAGGTCATCATCGGCGGTGCTGCACTGAACCAGGAGGTAGAACATTTCCTGAAGCGTATCGACTTCCCCTATACCGTAGGCTATGGTGCTACGGAGTGTGCCCCGATCATCTGCTACAGCGACTGGCACACCTTTGCCCCAGGATCCTGCGGACGGGCTGCCTTGCACCAGCAGGTGGAGATCGACTCCCCGGATCCCCGTCGTATCCCTGGCGAGATCCTCACAAAGGGTCTCAACGTCATGCTGGGCTACTATAAGAATCCCGAGGCCACGGCAGAGACCATCGACAGCAATGGCTGGTACCACACGGGAGATCTCGGCACCATGGATGCCAATGGTAATGTCTTCATCAACGGACGTTCGAAGAACATGCTCTTAGGTCCCAACGGCCAGAATATCTATCCTGAGGAGATCGAGGACAAACTCAACTCCATGACGATGGTGATGGAAAGCATTGTCGTACAGAGAGACACCAAACTCGTGGCCCTCGTACACCCGGACATGGACGAAGCGAAGAACATGGGTTTCTCAGATGATGACCTGAGGAACATCATGGAGCAAAACCGCAACGGACTGAACGAGATGATCCCTGCCTACGAGAAGATATCCGAAATAGAAATCTACGAGGAAGAGTTTGAGAAGACGCCAAAGAAATCCATCAAACGCTATCTCTACCAATAAATAAAAACTCTCCAAATTGGAGAGTTTTTTTATTCGTATTCGTAATAGTACCAATAGGTACCACGATAGTGTTCCCCTATCTTTCCTTTCCGTTCCGACGCTGTCGGATATTCCTGTTCCATCTCACGGAAATTATCGAAATCCTCTTCCGTCACAGTGAAATGACTGACGAACAAAGGATTGGCGCGCTGATGGATATATAGTGTCAGAGCCTCCTTGTAATGCTTTGGCAGACTGTCATCCACCACGTAATACCTGCCCACTTCCTGTGCAAAACGGTCAATATCCTTATCGATCAGGTAACTACAGAGCAAATAGTCACCTATCGTCCTACGAGGCACGGAGTCGCGTCGCAAAAGCATCTGTAAATAGCGCTCAGGTTCCATCTTCTCAGCCGGACGGGCTCCAAGAAACCTGTATAGACTGTCTGCCGGACACAGCATCATCCGCACTTTCCCATTGGTGGGAAGCATCTCCGAACTTGAGGCAGAGACAGGATACTCAAACAGATGTTCTCCCAGACCATTGGTACGTGCCAGCGCATACATACGGAGCATCATCAGGTGGTTGTCACTCTCCAGCGACTCCTTGCCGACCTTCAGGGCCTTGTCATATTCTCCCTCGGCAAGCAACGCCTCTGTCTTCATACGGTAATGGAACACGGCATTCGTATTCCCCAGCCATGCCACGCCCATCATCAGCAGACACATCGTCAGCATGTTGATCCACATCGCAGGAGAGACGAACGAATAGGAGTCGTCATCTTCCACCTGCTGCAGCAGACGAGCCAAGAAGACGAGGCCTACCCAGATGAGGGCGACGAGCACTACCACCCACCACGATACCTGATGGCCGATATCACCATCGGCCGCTATCTGCTGACTCACATCCGTGAGCATCGCCAGGATCATCATCGATGGCACGTATGTCAGTGCATGGGATCGTTTCTTCAGACGGGTGAGGGCATAGACCACCAACTGGAGGAGATACAGCAGTACTGTTATGATGATGGCGCCCAACGCAGGATTATAATGTGTCAGTCCATCACTCAACCTATACTGTGTCATGGCCATCACGTCGGCTTGGAAGAAATAGAGCCAGGACAGCGAGAAGAGCACAAAAACAATAGCACACATCACATGGATGGTGAGCGTGCTACTGTTTTTCCTTTGTCTGTTATAGTTCATACTATACTTTCTTCAACACGACGGCAGAACGTGCCGGGATATAGAGTTTCAGCCACTCCTTGTGATCCTTCACGTAGAGCGGGTCATAGTTCGTCAGATGCGTCATCGTATCGTCGGCAAAGCCGTTGCCACCGAAGGCCGGCGAGTCGGTATTCAGCACCACCTCATACGAGCCTGTGGGCACGAGGAAGCCGTAGTCCGTATAACTGCGGTTCGGTGAGAAGTTGAACACAAACACGAGGTCGCCTCGCATGAAGCAGAGCACCTTGTCGCCCTCGTCGTGCCAGATCTCCGTGACAGGCGTATCCTGGAAGTTGCGCACCAGTTTGATGGTCTTCAGCATCTCACGATCGAAGTCACCCAACCAGTGGTAGCAGAGATCCTTGTTATCCACGAGGTTCCACTGACGACGGGCGTATTTATACGACCAACCATTACCCTCGCGCGGGAAGTCGATCCACTCAGGATGACCGAACTCATTACCCATGAAGTTCAGGTAGCCGCCGTTGATCGCAGCACAGGTCACCAGACGGATCATCTTGTGCAGGGCGATACCGCGCTGGGCAAGGTCGTTCACGTCCTTCTTGGCGAAGTGCCAGTACATATCTGCATCGATCAGACGGAAGATGATGGTCTTGTCGCCCACCAGTGCCTGGTCGTGACTCTCACAGTAAGAGATGGTCTTCTCGTCAGGACGACGGTTCTTGACCTCCCAGAAGATGCTCGTCACGTTGATGTCCTCGTCACGTACCTCCTTGATGGTCTTGATCCAGTAGTCGGGGATATTCATGGCCATACGGTAGTCGAAACCATAGCCGCCATCCTCGAACTTAGCAGCCAGTCCTGGCATACCAGAGACCTCCTCGGCGATGGTGATGGCATTGGGATTCACCTCGTGGATCAGACAGTTGGCCAGTGTCAGGTAACAGATGGCATTGTCGTCCTCATGACCGTTGAAGTAGTCACCATAGCCACCGAAAGCCTCACCCAGACCGTGCGAGTAATAGAGCATCGAGGTGACACCGTCGAAGCGGAAACCATCGAACTTGAACTCTTCCAGCCAGTACTTACAGTTGGAGAGCAGGAAGTGGAGCACATCGTCCTTGCCGTAGTCAAAACAGAGCGAGTCCCAGGCGGGATGTTCATGACGGTCTCCAGGATAGAAGAACTGGTTCGGATCACCAGCAAGGTTACCAAGTCCCTCCACCTCGTTCTTCACGGCATGGGAGTGCACGATATCCATAATCACGGCGATACCCTTCTGATGGGCGGTATCGATGAGTTCCTTCAGTTCCTCGGGCGTGCCGAAGCGCGAACTCGGTGCGAAGAAAGAACTGACATGGTAGCCGAAACTTCCATAGTACGGATGCTCCTGGATAGCCATCACCTGGATGCAGTTATAACCATCCTTGATGACGCGTGGCAGCACATTGTCCTTGAACTCGGTATAGGTGCCCACCTTCTCGGCATCCTGTCCCATACCCACATGGCACTCGTAGATGAGCAGCGGGTTCTTCTTGGGTTTGAAGTTCTTTTTCTTGAACTCGTATTTCTTCTCGGGATTCCACACCTGGGCGGAAAAGATCTTCGTATTATCGTCCTGCACCACACGACGGCACCAGGCTGGGATACGCTCACCCTCACCACCGTTCCACTTCACCTTCATCTTGTAAAGTTGTCCGTGCTTCAGGGCTTTCTCCGAAAGTTTCAACTCCCAGTTGTCCGTACCGGCGATACGCTTGCAACGGTATTTCTCGTCTTCTTTCCAGTTGTTAAAGTCACCGATCAGATAGATATCCGTCGCATTGGGTGCCCACTCACGGAACACCCAGCCCTTGGCAAGCTTATGGAGTCCGAAATAGAGGTGCCCCGTGGCGAAGTCGGAGAGTTTCTTCTTACCATTCTGTGTCAACTGGTTCAACTTCCACAGGGCATGGTCATGACGGCCGCGGATGGCTCCCTCAAAGGGTTCCAGCCATGAGTCATTACGCACGAGACCGATATGGTCAGGTTCCTTCTGAACCTCTACTTTCTTGGTAGCACACTTCCTTGCACACGTTTTCTTCGGAGCAGCCGCTTTCTTGGCTGCAGGCTTTTTAGTCGTTTCTTTCTTCGTTGCCATAGTCTTATGTCGTATATACTTTAAAAATTGCTTTTTTGATCTCCGGTTCGTCGATGATACAGGGGGCATGACCATCCTGCGGGAAGAAGATCACCATCATACCAGGTGCCAGCGTCACGAATTCCTGCGGTTTCACACCGTCGTAGATCGTCATGTCCTTGTCTGCGTCATACGCTGCGTCGGGCAGCACCTCCAGAGGTGAGTAGCCATAGGTCTCCTCACAGGAGATGGGTATCTGGATGTCGATCATCTTCCGATGCGACTCTATGAAACAGGTCTCTATTGTACGCTGTTTCGCCACCTGCACATTCACATACAGGTCATCGCCCTTGATGGGGTACTTCCCCTCCTCCATCACACTGAGGTCATGACGCTTCAGAAAGTCCACCACGTCAGCAAACAACGGGTTCATCTCCACGTACTTATCCAGATTCTCTATACTGTCGATAATCATTTTGAAGTATGAAAATTAAAAAATTACTTCACCTGTCGATGTCCTCGGGTGTAGGTGCCACGGGCGACGACGGTACCATTGCGGTCTTTCTCAACAAAATCACCGTCACGCACGTCATCCTTATAGATTCCCTCGAAGCGCTTGCCGTCCTTATCCTCCTCGATAGCCGCACCATTGCGCTTGCCGTTCTTGAAGATACCCTTGAACTTCGTACCGTCGGCATAGCGTACGATGCACTCTCCGTTGGGCTGACCATTCTGGAAAGCGCCCTCCACGGTATCACCGCTCTTCTTCGTCAACTTACCACGGCCATGCTGCTTGTCCGCCTTCCACTGTCCCACGTAGGTATCACCATTCTTCCAGACGAAC
>JAFYPG010000248.1 GCA_017547605.1 Prevotella sp. | reverse complement strand
AGATAGTGATTGTGGTCAGTGCCGAGGATATCGAGCGAAACAAGGTGCGCGCCGACCTCGGCATCACCTACGATGAGGACGTGCTCCGTCTGCGCGACGAGTTCATGAGCCGTAACTTCTACGTGGGCTCCGTGGTCATCACCCATTACAACGGCCAGAGTGCCGCCGATCAGTTCCGTCATCGTCTGGAGCGTATGGGCATCAAGAGTTACATCCACTACCCCATCGACGGCTATCCCACCAACGTGGAACTGATTGCCAGCGACGAGGGCTTCGGCAAGAACGACTATGTGGAGACCTCGCGCGAACTCGTCATCGTGACGGCCCCGGGTCCTGGTAGCGGTAAGATGGCCACCTGTCTCTCCCAACTCTACAACGAGAACAAACACGGCATCCGTGCGGGGTACGCCAAGTTCGAGACCTTCCCCGTGTGGAACCTGCCACTGAAGCACCCTGTGAACATCGCCTACGAGGCAGCCACTGCCGACCTCAACGATGTGAACATGATCGACCCCTTCCATCTGGAAGCCTACGGTAAGACGGCCATCAACTACAACCGCGACATCGAGATCTTCCCCGTGCTGAATGCGCTCTTCGAGGGCATCTACGGCGAGAATCCCTATAAGTCGCCGACGGACATGGGCGTCAATATGATTGGTTTCTGCATCAGCGACGACGAGGTGTGCTGCAAAGCCTCGAAGGATGAGATCATCCGTCGCTTCTATGCCGCCACCAACAAACTGGCCGACGGTGCTGACAACGAAAACGAGGTCAGCAAGATCCGTCTGCTCTTCAACCAAGCGAAGATCACCACGGCCTTCCGTCCCGTGACCACCGCCGCCTACGAGAAGAAACTGGAGAGCGGACATACGGCTGCCGCCATCGAACTCGAGGACGGCACGATCATCACCTCGAAGTCATCACCCCTGCTGGGCTGTTCCGCTGCCCTGCTGCTCAATGCCACCAAGTATCTGGCAGGCATCGACCATCAGGCCAAACTTATCCCTGAGAGTCTGATCGAACCGGTACAGAAGACCAAGACCGAGTATCTCGGTGCCAAGAACCCCCGTCTGCATACCGACGAGGTGCTCGTGGCACTCAGCGTCTATTCCACCAACGATGAGAACTGTCGCAAGGCTTTGGAACAGTTGCCCAAGTTGCGCGACTGTCAGGTACACTCCACGGTGATGCTCTCTGAGGTGGATCGTAAGATCTTCAAGAAACTCGGCTGCGGTCTGACCTGCGATCCCGTCAGGAAAAAGTAAGAAGGTAAAAGACGTGGCCGAGGCTATCCGACAACGGCTCAACGACTCCCCATTTGCCAGATGGACGGTGCTCTTCATCGTAGCTACTGCTATGATGATGGGCTATTTCGTCAACGACGTGATGTCGCCGTTGGAGACGTTGCTGGAAATGCCCCGCAGTCAAGGTGGTCTCGGCTGGAGTCCATCCGACTACGGTTTCTTCTCAGGCGCTGGCAGTTTTATCAACGTCTTCCTGTTGATGCTCTTCTTCTCGGGACTGATCCTCGACAAGATGGGCATCCGCTTTACAGGCGTGCTAGCATGTTCGCTGATGGCCGTTGGTACCCTGCTCAAACTCTATGGCGTAACCGCCGACTTCGGCACGGAAGAAATCAATTTCTTCGGATTCCAACTGCCGATGTCCGTGGCTGTCGCCTCACTCGGTTTCTCTATCTTCGGTGTGGGTTACGAGATGACGGGCATCACAGTCTCGAAGGCGATGGTGCGCTGGTTCACGGGCCACGAACTGGCCTTGGCCATGGGCATCCAGTTGGCGATGGCCCGCCTCGGCACCGCTGCCGCCCTCAGCATTTCCGCCCCTATCGCCCGCCACTTCACGCTTTCTACGCCACTGCTTGTCGCACTCTCCTTCCTCATCATCGGCCTACTGGCCTTTCTCGTCTTCTGCGTGATGGATCGCCGCTTAGATTCCTCTAACCCTGCTAACCAGGCCAATTCGACCAGCGCCACCAGTCCCGACGAGGAATTCCGCCTCGCCGACATCGGTGTGACGCTCCGCAATCCTGGTTTCTGGCTCATCACGCTCTTCTGCGTACTCTTCTATTCTGCCGTATCGCCGTTCCTGAAGTTCTCCACGAAACTGATGGTAATGAAATACGGCGTGGATGCCGACATCGCGGGCATCTTCTCCTCTATCGCGCCCTTCGGTACCATCCTCATGACACCCCTCTTCGGACTGGTCTATGACCGCTATGGCAAAGGTGTGACGCTGGTGATCACTGGTGCCCTGATGCTGACGGCCGTGCACTTCGGTTTCTCCCTGCCAATGCATTCCGCTACCGTTGCCATCGCCCTGATGGTCACACTCAGCATCGGCTACTCTTTGGCCCCCGCCGCCCTCTGGCCCTGCGTGCCGAAGATCATCCCCCTGAAATGCCTCGGCACCGCCTACTCGATGATCTTCTTCATTCAGAACTTCGGGCGCGCCATCATCCCCATGTTCGTGGGCCGCGCCAACGAGACCGATCCCACCTACACCACGTCCATGCTCATCTTCGGCTTCACCGCCCTCGGTGCCGCCGTCACCGCCTTTGCCATGCTCTATATCGACCGTCGCAAAGGCTACGGCCTCCAACTCCCCAATATCAGAAAGTAAAAAACTAGACACCTGCTAAAGAAATAAAAAAATACATTAGTTATAAGTAATATGTAACAATCTTTTTGTATCTTTGCAACACTTAGTTGAAGATATTAAAAACAATTTTATGAATAACTGGTTTGATAACATCCGAATCTATCATCTGCTGATCGACAGATTCAACGGAGGGTGGCAGGTGCCGCCAAAGAGTGAGAACGCATTCTGCGGGGGAAACCTGCGGGGAGTGATTGAAAAACTTGACTACATCAAGGGTCTGGGCTTCACGGCCATCATGCTCTCGCCTATCTTCAAGTCGGCCAACTATCACGGATATCATACCCTGAATTTCGATGAGGTCGATCCACACATCGGCACATGGGACGACTATCAGCAGTTGCTTGACCTGGCCCATGACAAGGGACTGAAGATTATCTGCGACTTTGTGCCTAACCATTGCTGGTACGAGGCACCGATTTTTAAGGAATCGCTACTGAAAAATGGCGGTAAGCACCGCAATTGGTTCTTCTATCCGAAGGAAGACAGCGACGAGTTTGTATCGTTTTTGGGCTTCGGCGACCTGCCCAAATTCAACCTGACGAACCCCGAGGTGGTCAGTTTTATGATCGACAAGGCCGAGCGGCTTGCGCGCATGGGGGTGGATGCTTTCCGCATCGACCATGCTTTGGGGCAGCCACATAGTTTTTTGCAGAGTCTTCGCCAAAGTCTGCAGGCCATTCGCAGCGATATCATAGTGTTTGGTGAGGTGTGGGCATTCGGAATAAGGCCACAGTTGGCAAGCCAGTTGTACTTCAAGACAACGGACAGGTTAAACGAGTTTCTGGCGCAAGATACCAAGGCCTTTAGTCAGGACCATCTGCAGGCCGACTACGTGGGCACACTAGATGGTGTCCTCGACTTTGCCTATCGCGATATCCTCATAGAGGAGATCCATGCCGGCCGAGGCATCAAGGGCAATCAAACCTTGCGCAGCAAGATTGCCGACCACTTCGCCAAGTATCCTGCCGACTTCAAACTGATCCTGTTCCTCGATAACCACGACACCGACAGGTTCATGTTCAACTGTCATGACGATGTGGCATTATTACAGGAAGCCATTGACCTGACGATGGAGCAGCCCCGTCCGTTCTCCTTCCTCTATGGTACAGAACAACTGATGACCAACAATCCCACTATTTTCAATGCCGAACCTTATGCCGACCTCCGCGTCCGTAACTGCATGGATTGGTCAATGTCCCCACAGATAGAAGTAAAAACATCATAATTAATAGTCGCATGAATATAGAAATTTATCAAATAGTTGGAGAGTTGGATTCTTTCAACTATCAACAAGTACAAGACGACATTCTGGCTATTATAGGCAAGGGCTGCTGTGTGGTGTTTGATATGACCGCCTGTCACTACGTTTCCAGTACGGGCCTGCGCGTATTGCTCTATTCCAAGAAAGTGGCCGCCTCCAAAGGACAGAAAGTTTATCTGGTAGGAGTCACTAAGGAGGTCCAAGACGTCATGGATGTTACAGGCTTCAGTAGTTTCTTCGATATTTTCAGCACGATGGAAGAATGCATGGAAAAAGTTAAGAGTTGAGAGCAATGCATAGAGTCGATCTGTTTCCTACACATGAGTACCAAGGGCTGAAACTACGTCAGGGGCGGCCTTATCCGTTTGGCGCCATGGTCTTAGGCAATATGGTGAACTTCTCGGTCTATTCCCGCTATGCCACCGACTGCACCTTGGTGCTCTTCCACAACCACGAAGAGGAACCGTTTGTCGAAATTCCTTTCTTCAAGGAGTTCCGGCTGGGCAATGTGTTCTCAATGATTATCTTTGACTTGGATTATGAAAACATAGAATACGGTTTCAGGATGGACGGGCCTTTCAAACCAGAGGAAGGCCATCGTTTCGATAAGTCGAAGATCCTGCTTGACCCGTACGCCAAACTTATCGTAGGGCGTGATGTATGGGGAAAGGAGCCCAATTGGAACAGTCTTTACCAATACCGTGCTCGTGTGGTGTTCGACGACTTTGATTGGGAAGGCGATGGTGAGGACCATTCGCCCGACATGCCGTTGGAAACGCCCGTCAACGACCTCATCATCTATGAGATGCACGTGCGTAACTTCACATGTGGTGCGGCTTCTGGTGTAAAGCACCCAGGTACGTTTGCCGGCATCATCGAAAAGATTCCCTATCTGAAGGAACTGGGTGTGAACTGTGTGGAACTGATGCCTATCCATGAGTTCGACGAGTTTGAAAACCACCGTGTCTCGCCGGTTGAC
The DNA here is from genome assembly GCA_017547605.1 of Prevotella sp. Classification (GTDB taxonomy): domain Bacteria; phylum Bacteroidota; class Bacteroidia; order Bacteroidales; family Bacteroidaceae; genus Prevotella. The sequence goes on along the minus strand of JAFYPG010000248.1, from coordinate 1,963 downwards.
GGGCGCGAGCTCTACAACCTTTGGGGCTACAGCAACGTGGGATTCTTCGCTCCCAAGGCCGCCTATGCCTCATCTGGCCGATTCGCCATGCAGGTGGATGAACTGAAAAACATGGTGAAACAGTTGCACAAGAACGGCATCGAGGTGATGCTTGACGTGGTGTTCAACCACACCGCTGAAGGCAATGAGCAAGGTCCCTACATTTCCTATCGTGGCATCGACAACAAGACCTACTACATGCTGACGCCCGATGGTCATTACTATAATTTCAGCGGATGTGGCAACACGCTGAACTGCAACAATCCCAATGTGCGCGACATGATTGTTGAGAGCCTGCGCTACTGGGTCACCGACTACCATATCGACGGTTTCCGTTTTGACCTGGCTGCCATCCTTGGACGCGACCAGAACGGCAACCCCATGTCGAATCCGCCACTACTTGAATCGCTGGCACACGACCCCATCCTTGGCAAAACAAAACTCATCGCCGAAGCCTGGGATGCCGGTGGGCTCTATCAGGTGGGCTCGTTCCCGTCATGGGGACGTTGGGCAGAATGGAACGGGAAGTTCCGCGACAGCATGCGCCGTTTCCTGAAGAGCGACGAACAAGTGCTTGCCGACGTCAAGGAGCGCATTATCGGCTCTCCCGACCTCTACGCCTCACAGGGGCGGGGCATCAAGGCCAGTGTGAACTTCATCACGGCGCACGACGGCTTCACAATGATGGACCTCGTGTCGTATAACAGTAAACACAACGAAGCCAATGGCGAGGACAACCGCGACGGTGAAAACCATAATAACAGCTGGAACTGCGGTTACGAGGGAGAGACAGATGATCCCGACATCAACCGCCTGCGCCACCAGCAAGTGAAAAACGCCATCACGATGCTCATGGTGAGCCAGGGCATCCCCATGGTACTATCGGGCGACGAGATGGGCAACTCTCAACAAGGCAACAACAACGCCTATTGTCAGGACAACGAAATCGCCTGGCTCGATTGGAACAACTTAGAGAAGAACGCCGACATCTTCCGCTACTTCAAGCAGATTATCAAGTTCCGCCGTCAGCACAAAGTACTTCGCTACGATGAGCACCTGAGCCATAGCGATTATCTCGGTCTGGGCTACCCAGACTTCTCATGGCATGGGGTGAAGGCCTGGCAGCCCGAAAGCGGCCACAATAATCTCACGTTAGCGTTTATGCTGAACGGACAATATGCTGCGACCGACGGTGTGCCCGACAACTTTATCTATGTAGCCATGAACATGCACTGGGAGATGCACGGCTTCGAACTGCCCCAGTTGCCAGAAGGCATGGCATGGCACGTCTTTGCCAATACCGGCATGCCATCGCCCGACGATATCTTTGAGCCAGGCGAGGAGCCCCTCATTGAGAACCAGCACGAAGTGCTTGTCGGCCCACGGTCCATTATCATCCTCGTAGGCACATGAGCAAACTGCATTTCCAGCCTATCAAAGGACAGGCGCGCCAGATACTCAGAGCCATCCTAAAGTCGCCAGAAGTCACTTCTTGCAAAATGAGTGAGATTCTTGCGCTGCGGCTGGCCTGCGAAGAGATTGTCATGAATGTGACGTCATACGCCTATCCAGAAGGCTCTGATGGTTTCTTGGATGTAGATATCCAGAAGACCGACCGCATCACGATCCGTTTCGAGGATGGCGGTGTACCCTTCAACCCCTTGGAGCAGGAAATGCCCGACACCAGTCTGTCATGGGAAAAGCGTCCTATAGGTGGACTTGGCATCTTTCTCCTCCGCCATAAGATGGATGATGTCCGCTATGCCTACGAGGATCAGAAGAATATATTGACTATCGAAAAGGTAATATGAAAAAGAGGAAGTTGTCGCGTCGCATCACTTGGCGTGTCATTGGAATTATGTCGTTCTTCAATGTGCTCATCGTTGGAGTCATCGTTGCGTTTGTCTTTGTGCTCTCACTCGGT
>JAFYPG010000247.1 GCA_017547605.1 Prevotella sp. | reverse complement strand
GGCTCGTTGTTGTACTGACTCTTCAGCAAGCGGTTGGAATACTCGGCCTTGATGGCAATCTCAGGTACGGGATAGTAGTTCACGCCAAAGGCCATACGTTTCACCTCGGTATAGTCATAGGCCGTATTCTTGGTAGTGCTGGCGTATGGGTTATATTGTTCGTAGCGTCCGAAGACGTAGAACTTCTGATCCTGGTTTCGCAAACTGCTTATCTGCGAGAAAACATCGTAACCTGCCTCGATGCCCACAGCGTATGCATTCTTGCTGACAAAGGCAGAATGGTGGTAGGGCGACTTCTTGTTAGTACGATTATAAATATACTTCAACTGTTCCGCATCACCCAAATAGCCATAATCGGCCTGCCCACGAACGATCCAGTTATGTGCATTATAGGTAAAGTCTAAGGCACCAACAATCACCTGCCCTTTATACTCCGCGTCCACACCGTTGGCATTTCTGGGATAGCTATTGCCGATGCTCTCGCCGTAATAGCCACTCAGTCCCAGACGAAGACCAGGTATCGAATAGTTATCCAAACGAAGTGCGACACCATATTTATTAGCCACCTCAAACTCCAGCGGGTTGGCTGCACCTTTCTTAATCCAGTTTGTGTTGGTAAAGTTGTCGGCATTAAGACCCGCCAGCAACTGCGCCTCGTAACGGAACTTCCCGTAACGGCCGAAGAACGATATACCCGTCTGGTGCCACGTACTGGGCAGGATGGTGTTCTCGCCCTCAGGACGATAGACGGTAAAGAAGTTCAACGGTTCGTGATGAGCATTATTCAAGCCCACTGGCACCACGATATGACCGAATCGGACATTAGCCGCCCGCGAAAAGGTTTTCTGAATCCAGAACTGCTCCAGTTCTACCTCTCCGCCCTTCTCGGTCTCCTGTTCCCACTCGCCGCCTTCCTCGTCTTCCTTCTCATAGGCCAGACCAGCGCCACCATGTTCGAACTCAATCTCTGTACCCATCGACCAGCCCTTGCCGAAGTCGTAACCCAGATAGATGACGGCGTGAGGAATGTCGAAACGCCCGTGACTGGGGTCGTCCTTATGCTCCTCGGGCTGACTGTATCGGCTCACATGATCACTAAAATAATTGCGTGAGTAAGCCACTTCACCATAGCCACCCACGCTCAACCTATGACCTTTTACATGCTGCATTACGCTATCGGCAGCATCAACCTGCGCCTTTGCATTGGGTGCACAAACAATAGCCCAACAACAAATTACTAACTTAACAATCCTACTCATTACTAACTCTTTTTCTCAAATTCGGATGCAAAGGTACGGGGATTATGGCGGACAACAAATACCTAAAAATGATGATATAGCCCATTTCAGGCCATTCCAGACGTTCTGATGTTCGAAAATACCTACTAATGATTATTGCACAGGTCGGAAAATATGCCTACCTTTGCACCCGATAATCATTTGTAGGTATGAAGAATCAGAAGATGTATGAGGCGGACGACAAAATGATCTCGCTCATCCGTGATAATTACGACCTGTTGCAGTCGTTGGGCAGTTTTGGCATCAGCCTGGGTTTTGGCGACAAGACTGTACAGGAGACCTGTGAGGATAACAATGTAGATACCTATACCTTCCTCGCGGTAGTGAATTTTGCCATTAACGGATATGGAGAGTTTGAGGCCGATGAACAGCTCGACGTCCCCACCTTGCTCCACTATCTCGAAGCAAGCCATGCCTATTTCCTCGACTTCCAGTTGCCCTATATCCGCAGGGAACTATCGGAATCGCTCAACGAAGACGATTCTTTGGCACGTCTCATTCTCCGCTTCTACGACGAATATGCACATGAGATACGTCGTCACATGAAGTATGAGCAGAAGACACTGTTCCCTTATGTACAGTCGCTGTTGGAGGGTCGGCCAGCCAACGACTACAATGTAGATACTTTCTCGAAACATCATGGTGCTACCGACAAGAAACTACGTGAACTGAAGTTGCTGATTATCAAATACCTGCCTCAGGACGGCCTACACAACAACCAGTTGACCGCCACTCTTCACGATATCTACGAGAACGAAGTGTGGCTGCGCCAGCATGCTGAGGTGGAGGATCATATCTTCGTGCCCGCCATCCGCCGTCTGGAGCAGACCGTCAAGCAAAGCGATGTCACCAAGAACATATCGGATATGGTTTTTAAAAGCGGCATCGGCCAGAATCCCGAAGCCCTCTCCGACCGCGAGAAGGATGTCATCGTATCTCTTGTTCAGGGTATGTCGAACAAGGAAATCGCCGACCACCTCTGCATCTCCACCAATACCGTCATCACCCACCGACGCAACATCGCCCGCAAACTACAGATCCACAGTCCGGCAGGCCTTACCATCTACGCCATTGTCAACGGACTGGTAGATATCTCAGCGGTCAAGATTTAACTAAAGATTATCCCATCACCACATCCAGCAGCATCATCAATGCGAAGCCAACAGCGAAAAAGATGGTGCATGACAAAGGTTCATGAACTTCAACATAGCGCGTCCCATCCGTCCCTTCGGGTGAGCGCAATTAGTGAAAAGCAATTTCAATAGTCCCATAACATGATTTTTTAAAATAGGGTGCTTGCCTCACGGCTGGCACCCCTAACTAAACTAAACAAATACGTTTTTATGAACTCATTATGTGTTATTGTGCATGCTGGCATTTATCGCACCTACCTTTACACGCAGCTTTACGTTCGCAGTAACGCTCACATTGTGCACAGAGGTCATAGCCCAACATCGTACCAAGGATAAAATCTTCCTCTGGTGTCAATTCATTAAGCGGACGGGTGACAATGAGGCGAATCGCATTGAGACATTCCTTACGACCAATATAGAAGTTCAAGTTATTCTTGCCCGCAGGCTGAAGCACAAAGTCCATATTCTGACTGCAAAGTCGTTTGGTGGCATAGGCCTCATATTGCTTCGGACAGGTGAACAATACCATCTGACGTACTCCTTTCTGGAGTTCGTAGATGTGATTAGCAAGTACCTTTAGTTCTAATGGCATCATTTCGGTCTGTCTCATAGGGCTTCAATATTATAAATAAGGTGTAATATCTGCAATCCACGCATCAATGCGGCTGTCCGTCTTGTCATCCTCGTTCACATCGTCGAGGGCCAGGCCTACAAACTTGCCATCCACGACTGCTTCAGAGTCATCGAACGTGTAACCATCGGTACTGACAGTTCCCACGAAGTTTGCACCGCTCTCCTTAATACCATTATAAAGTTCACCGATGCCACCCACGAAGGTGTCACCATACGACTCGCAATCGCCACATCCAAAGAGGGCGATAGTCTTGTCAGCGAGATTGGCAGCCTGCAACACGCGCAGACCGTCGTACCAGTCATCCTGCAACTCACCAGCACCCCATGTCGAAGTACCGAGAATCAGGTTCTGGTTGTTTTCGACCACCTCAGCTGTCAAGTCCTGCACGTTGATGGCCTCACAACCCAACTTCTGGGCTATCTTCTCTGCGATAGCCTCGCACGTTCCTGTCGAGGAACCAAATACTACAATCGTTTTATTCATTTCTATCTTATCTAAAATGGCTAAAAATTCCGGGTGACAAAGTCAGTGCAAACCGAGCGCAGAGAGCTTGCTCTTTGCCGAGGTGCCGCCTGACTTCGCAGTGTGATCAAAATCACGCTGCAAAGGTACGGCGATTCTACAAACTGTGCAATACTCAAAAGTTAGGCTTTTTCTTTGCCGTAACACCCAAACAGCATCCTAAACCAATTAATCATAAGTAGGTATCAACTCATAAAGAATCCCCAATTTTATTTGGTTTTTCGCTCACTTATTCGTACCTTTGCCAACGGATTGACAGATGCATCGAAGGTGAAATACATAAAATAGGTGTAATATAATGGATATTGAACAAGTACGAGAATACACGTTGTCACTTCCTGGTGTTACCGAAGACCAGCCATTTGGTGATGACAATATCACCTTCCGCTTGGAAGGAAAGATCTTCATGTGTCTATGGTTAGGCAGTGACAAGCATGACATAAAGGATTCTGAGCCAAGACTTGCCCTGAAACTGGCACCGGACAGAAATGAGGAACTTAGGGCCCAGTTCTCCGCTGTGACACCGGCTTGGCACTGGAACAAAAAACATTGGAACGATGTGTATTACGGGCAGTTGGAAGACTCGCAAGTCATGGAATGGATCAAAGAGTCATATCATCTTGTAGCATCAAAACTGCCAAAGTTAGTCAGACAAAAGTATATTTAATGACCGTGGAACAGCCGTGGTTATCTGAGAAATGAAGAAATAATAAAACGGGGCCAGACCCAGATGGAACACAACGGGCCTGACCCAGATGGAAAAGTTTACTTTTTCAGGCTCTCGGGTACGACGGGCATGGCGCCGTTCTGGGTACAGACGAAGGCACTCACGGCAACGGCAGTTTTATGGGCCTCCTGTACGGGTTTGCCGTTGATGATGCAGGCACAGAAAGAGCCTGTGAATGAGTCGCCAGCGCCTACAGTGTCAGCCACTTCTACCTTCGGTGTTTCCTGGAATGAGGTCAGACCGTCATTTGTAAACACGTACGATCCGTTAGTGCCACAAGTCAGCACGAGCATCTTCAGGTGGTAGTCTTGCACGATCTTCTCGCAGGTCTGGCGCATATCCAATCCGTCGTAGCCAAACATACGGTTCACAACCACCAGTTCCTCGTCGTTAATCTTCAGGATATTGCAGATGCAGAACGAGTCTTCGAGTATCTCCTTGGAATAGAACTGCTGACGCAGGTTGATGTCGCAGATCCTCAGACAGTCCTTTGGCGTAGCATCAAGGAACTTCCGGATGTTCTCACGACTGACCACATTACGCTGAGCCAGTGAACCGAAACAGACGGCACGGGCATTCTTGGCAATCTCTTCCATCTCGGAT
>JAFYPG010000246.1 GCA_017547605.1 Prevotella sp. | reverse complement strand
GACAAACTCTATATCCCGACAGGCGAGATCAAATCTGTAGAAGGTACTCCGATGGACTTCCGTACGCCACACGCCATTGGCGACAGCATTAAGTCTGACTTCGACCAGATCCAGAACGCAGGAGGCTACGACCATAACTGGTGCCTGAATACATACAAAGACGGTCAGGGCGACGACACACAGGTTTGTGCCAGCCTTTATTCTCCAAAGACCGGTATCTTCATGGAAATGTTTACCAATGAACCTGGCGTACAGGTGTATAGTGGCAACTTCCAGGGTGTTGGCAACGAACTGAACATCCAGCATAAACATGGCCCCTACCCCCAACATGTCAGTGTATGTCTGGAGAGCCAGAAATATCCCGACTCCCCCAACAAGCCCGAGTGGGTACAGCCGACGCTGAACCCTGGCGAGAAATATTTCAGCCATGCCGCTTATAAATTCTCTGTAAAATAAGTACAAACATCAATAAAAACTAAAAACAAAATGGATTGGAGTTCAAATGAATTTATGTGGCTCGACTGGGTCGTACTTGCTGTCGGAGTCATTGCTATCGTATGGGCGGTATATCGTGCCATCAAGAAAGATAAGGAGAAAATGAAGGGTGCCGACTCGCAGGACTATCTGTTTGGCAAGGGCGAGCCTTGGTATGTAATTGGTATGGCCATCTTTGCTGCCAACATCGGTTCCGAGCACCTCGTAGGTCTCGCCGGTACTGGTGCGAAGGATGGTGTGGGTATGGCCCACTGGGAGATGCAGGGCTGGATGATCCTCATCCTTGGCTGGCTGTTCGTTCCTTTCTATCAGTTGCTCAACAACAAGATGGGCAAGATCATCACCATGCCCGACTTCCTGAAATTCCGCTACACCCAGCGCACTGGTTCGTGGCTTTCTATCATCACGCTTGTAGCCTACATTCTGACAAAGGTCTCGGTGACAGCCTTTACGGGTGGTATCTTCTTTGAGTATCTCATCGGCCTGCCCTTCTGGTGGGGTGCCCTTGGCCTGATTGCCGTCACAGCCATCTTCACCGTGTTCGGCGGTATGAAGGGAGTGATGACCATGTCGGCCATCCAGACACCTATTCTTATTATAGGTGCATTTCTGGTGCTCTTCCTCGGTCTGTCAACACTTGGTGGCGGAAGTATCGTTCAGGGTTGGGAAAACATGATGGCCTTCTGTAGCACTCTTCATGATGGCTACGGAACGACTCACATGTTCCACTGGGCCGACATCAACGCATCGGGAAATCCCGACCCCCTCTACCATGAGTATCCCGGTTTCGTGGTGTTCATTGGTGCCTCTATCATTGGTTTCTGGTATTGGTGTACTGACCAGCACATCGTTCAGCGTGTACTTGGTCAGCAGAAGGGTGAGAGCAACGTTGAGGTGATGAAGCGTGCCCGTCGTGGCACCATTGCCGCCGGCTATTTCAAACTGCTCCCCGTGTTTATGTTCTTAATTCCTGGTATGGTGGCTATGGCCCTTGCCAACGGTGGCTATGGTGATTTCGGCATCCAGATGGATATCGCTAACCAGCACGACACCGATGGTGCCTTCGCTATGATGGTGAAGAGCATCCTGCCTGTCGGTATTAAAGGCTTCGTAACCATCGGTTTCATCTGTGCACTTGTTACGTCGCTGGCAGCATTCTTCAACTCGTGCGCCACCCTATTCACTGAGGATTTCTATAAGCCCATGAAGAAGGGTCTGAGCGAGGCCCACTATGTGCTCGTTGGCCGTATCGCAACCGTTGTTGTTGTGATTCTGGGACTCCTCTGGCTTCCCGTTATGATGGGTATGGGCAACCTCTACAGCTACCTGCAGGGCATCCAGTCGCTGCTGGCTCCGTCTATGGTGGCCGTCTTCACACTGGGTATTCTCTCTAAGAAGATTACGCCGAAGGCTGGTGAATGGGGCCTCATTGGTGGTTTCATCATCGGTATGTTACGCTTGGTGACCAACGTCATCACCGACACAGGTTCGGCTCAGATGGACGGTGCCTTTTGGGCAAATACCGCATGGTTCTGGCAGACCAACTGGCTCGTCTTCGAGTGCTGGCTGTTGGTATTCATCGTACTGCTGATGGTGGTTGTGAGTTTCTTCACCCCAGCTCCCACAGCCGAACAGAAGGATGCCATCACCTTCACAGCAGACTATCGCAAGCAGATTGCCCAAAGCTGGGATATATGGGACATTGTGGGAACACTTGGTGTCCTCATCCTCTGTGGCAGCTTCTATTGGTACTTCTTCTAAGAGCAGAATATGACCTATTATCACGAACATTCCAAAGTCTGGTTGTCCGTTGACTGTATCATCTTCGGATTCGACGAAGGTAAGCTGAAGATCCTGATTGGTAAGCGCCAGATGGATCCAGGGCGAGGCGAATGGAGCCTCTATGGAGGTTTCGTCAATGGCAACGAGAGCGTTGACGATGCTGCCAGCCGTACACTCTACGAACTGACCGGACTGCGGAATCTTTATATGCGCCAGGTAGGTGCCTTCGGTAACGTTGACCGTGACCCGGACGAACGTGTCGTATCCATCGCATACTATGCGCTTATCAATGTCAAGGACTATGAAGACGAACTGCGCCAGGAGCATGGTGTGGAGTGGATGGACATCAACGAGATTCCCCAGCTCTACTCCGACCATAACGACATGGTGCGTAAGGCTCGGAAGATGATGCAGCAGAAACTGGCTCAGGAGCCTGTGGGTTTCCGTCTGCTCCCTAGTCTGTTCACCCTTACTCAGTTGCAAAAGCTCTATGAGGCTGTCAACGGTGAGGAACTCGACAAGCGTAACTTCCGCAAGCGTATCAAGGACATGGACTTCATCGAGAAGACCGAACTGATCGACAAGACTGGTTCCAAGCGCGGTGCATATCTGTATCGATTCAATAAACGGGTTTATAACGAAGACCCAACCTTTAAATTATAAGACAATGTTAGAAGAACTGAAACAAAAAGTATTCAAGGCCAACCTGGACCTTGTGAAGCAGGGACTGGTCATCTTTACGTGGGGAAATGTCAGTGGCATCGACCGTGAGCATGGTCTTGTGGTCATCAAACCCTCAGGTGTCAGCTACGACGAGATGAAGGCCGATGATATGGTAGTAGTGGATCTCAATACGGGCGAGGTGGTCGATGGCGACCTGAACCCCTCCAGTGATACACCTACACACCTTGTGTTATATAAGGCATTCCCCAATATCCAGGGTGTGGTACACACCCACTCCACCTATGCCACTGCTTTCGCACAGGCAGGCCGTGATATCCCCAACATCGGCACCACGCATGCCGACTATTTCTACAAGGACATCCCCTGCACGCGCGATATGACGAAGGAAGAGGTGGAAGGTCAGTACGAACTGGAGACGGGTAACGTCATCGTGGATGAGATCCTGAACATCCGTAAGATCAATCCAGATCATACGCCCGCTGTACTGGTGAAGAACCACGGTCCGTTCTCATGGGGTACCTCTCCCGACAATGCCGTGTATAACGCCAAGGTGATGGAACAGTGTGCCAAGATGGCCTTCGTCGCTTTCTCGGTGAACCCGAAACTGACGATGAACCCGCTGCTCATCGAGAAACACTACAACCGCAAGCACGGCCCCAATGCCTACTACGGACAGAAGAAAAAGTAAGTATAACAAATAAAAAACAAACAATTTATGATTAAAGCATTTGATAATTTCGAGATTTGGTGGGTGACTGGTGCACAGTTGCTCTATGGAGGTGACGCAGTCGTAGCCGTTGACGGTCATTCCAAGGAAATGGTTGAGGGACTCAACAATAGTGGTATCATCCCCATCAAGGTGGTCTATAAAGGTACGGCCAACAGTTCTAAGGAGGTTGAGGATGTGATGAAGGCCGCCAACAATGAGGCTAAGTGCGTAGGTATCATCACCTGGATGCACACCTTCTCACCCGCCAAGATGTGGATCAAGGGTCTGCAGGCCCTGCAGAAACCCCTACTCCACTTCCACACCCAGTACAACGCCGAGATTCCCTGGGACAGCATCGACATGGATTTCATGAACCTGAACCAGAGTGCTCACGGTGACATCGAGTTCGGACATATCTGCACCCGTATGCGCGTGGCCCGTAAGGTGGTTTGTGGCTACTGGAAGGACGAGGAGGTTCAGAAGAAGATCGCCGTTTGGGCACGTGTCGCCGCTGGTGTGGCTGATGCCAAGAACGTGCGCTGTCTGATGTTCGGTATGAACATGAACAACGTGGCCGTGACTGATGGTGACCGCGTGGAGTTCGAGCAGCGTCTCGGCTACCATGTGGATTACTACCCTGTCAGCAGCCTGATGGAGTATTATAAGAAGGTGACTGACAAGGAGGCCGATGAACTCGTTGAGGAGTATAAGAAACTCTACACCATCAAGATTGACGAGAGTGGCGAGGAAGTATATTGGGAGAAGGTGAAGAACTCTGCCAAGGCAGAGATTGCCCTGCGCCGCGTACTGAAGGACGAGGGTGCTACCGCTTTCACCACCAACTTCGACGACCTCGGTGATGCCGATATCGACGCTCCTGATTTCTGCGGCTTCGACCAGATCCCTGGTCTCGCCTCACAGCGCCTGATGGAAGAGGGTTACGGCTTCGGTGCCGAAGGTGACTGGAAGACCGCCTGTCTGTATCGCTCACTCTGGGTGATCCAGCAGGGCATGCCTATCGGTTGCTCGTTCCTCGAGGACTACACGCTGAACTTCGCAGGCAAGCAGTCTTCATGTCTGCAGAGCCACATGCTCGAGATCTGTCCGCTGATCGCCAGCGACAAACCCAAGCTGGAGGTTCACTTCCTCGGCATCGGTATCCGCAAGCAGCAGACCGCCCGTCTGGTGTTCACCTCTAAGACAGGTCGTGGTATCAAGGCTACAGTCGTTGACCTTGGTAACCGCTTCCGCCTGATCTCTCAGGAAGTGGAGTGCAT
>JAFYPG010000245.1 GCA_017547605.1 Prevotella sp. | reverse complement strand
TACGAGGTGTGCCAGCACTACGAGATTCCGCTCTATATCGATGGAGCCCGTCTCGGCTACGGACTGATGGCCGAGGGCAACGACATCACCCTACCCTATCTGGCACGCCACTGTGATGTATTCTACATTGGCGGCACGAAGATTGGCGCCCTCTGTGGTGAGGCCGTGGTGTTTACCAACCGTAAGGCACATAAGCATTTCTTCTCCATTCAAAAGCAGCATGGTGCCGTGATTGCCAAAGGGGCATTGATAGGTTTGCAGTTTGAGGCACTGTTTACTGACAAGTTATATTTCAAACTGTCTGAACAGGCCATCAGGACGGCGATGCGTATGAAGGACATCTTCATCCGCAAGGGTTTTGAGTTCTATGTCGATTCCCCCACGAACCAGCAGTTTGTCATCCTCGACAACGAACAGGCTGAGAAACTGGGACGTCGGGTGGAATTCTCGCATTTCGGACAGACAGACAGGCATCACACCATCTGTCGCTTCGTTACCAGTTGGGCCACGACGGATGAGGATATAGACGAATTGGAAAGAATCTTAGAAAGGTAGAAAAGTAAAAAAGTAAAAAGGTAATAATAGTAAACTTTAAGACAATGACAAAGAATCGTAACAAGATAAGGGAAAAAGCGACCGCTCTTTTACCTTTTTACCTTTTTACTTTTTTACTTTTAATCTGCTGGTGTTTTTTCCAGTTCTGGTATCCCTACCATTTCTTCTATCAGGAACAAAACCAGATCTTCCTCTGGTCGTGTGACTATCTCTCCACCTATTTCGAGAAACCTGGTGGACTGGCCACACTCATCGGCGACTTTCTGACGCAGTTCTACTATTATCTCTACATCGGGGCTATCATCCTGACGGTCTGTCTGTTCCTGATTAGCATCACCCTCTATCAGGCACTCAGGAACTTCAAGGTCAGCAAGATCATCGCCCTCCTGTTGGCACTGGTGGTGATGACCTTCGTGGCCGTCTGCCATTTCAGCACAAGCTATCGGCTCGCTTCCACCATATCCATCTTAGGATGGGTCCTGATGCTGTGGATCGTCTCCCTGATGCGAGGCTGGAAGATGCGCCTGATCATCACAGCCTTAGCACTGCTGCCTTGTTATCTGTTGTTTGGCATCCCTCAAGTGAAGAAGATTCAAAGTCCTGACTTCATCCTCGAGAAAGACTTCGCCGTGGATTGCGAATACTACTTCGGCAACCACGACAAGGTGATTAAGATGGTGGAGGGCTATGACCAATGGACCAATCAGATGCTGTTCTTCTACAACCTGGTTCAGGCCCAGCGCGGACAACTGCCCGATAACCTGTTGAAGTTCACGCCTACAGATCTTGGCACGTTCTATCAGATTGGTCCTGAAACCCCCATGCTCACCATCCGCAATATGAATGAGCTCTACTGGGCTCTGGGTGACATGACCTTCACCGAGCGCGCCGCCATGATGACGAATGTGTTCTCCACCAACAACCGCAACGTCCGTATGATGCGCCGCTTAGCTGAGTGTAATATCGTCAGCGGCGACTCCCTGGCGGCAGAGAAATACCTGCGCATCCTCGACAATACCCTTGTCTATCGCAAGTGGGCCGACAACCTCAGGCAGCATGGCAAGGAGATCTACAAAGAGAAGATCCAGATGGTGAACCGTCACGATACCATCACCATCAGCGACAATGCCCACTTCCTGATGATGCAACTGCTCGATGCCAATCCAGATAATATGGTCGCCCTCGACTATATCCTCTGCAGTACCTTACTGCTGAAGGACATCGGGAACTTCAAGCGCGATTACGACCGCTATTGCATCGACACAGGCAAGCCCCGTCTGAAGTCGCTCTATCAGGAGGCCCTCTGCATCTATCTGGCAGGTACGAATGCGCCCCAGGAGGATTGGCAACGCTATATCCAAAGACAAGATGTGATGCAACGCTTCATGGAATACAACCAACAGCGAGGCCATCCTAAGTTCAAAGGCACCTACTGGTATTATTTCGACAAAATCAAAGCCCCCGAGATTTAGTATAGAGTTTATAGTTTAAAGTTTATAGTTTAGAGATGATTAGCAGGATTTTCACATATCTCTTACCCCTCACCTGTTACCTTATGCTCTCCTGCACACCGACGCCTGAGAACGTGCAGAAGAGCAACGAGCAGCCCCCCATCTACCCTGACTACTGCGATGTTACCATCCCGGAGAATATCGCCCCACTGAACTTCCTCCTCCGTGCCAACTGCGAGGCTATCGAGGTCAAGGCCGGTGATCTCACCTTAAACGCAAGTGGCAATGAAGCCGTCTTCGATATCGACGATTGGAAAGACTTAATGGCAAAGAGTGCGGGACAAGCACTAAACGTCACCGTAACGGCCCTCATTGATGGCCAGTGGATCGAATACAAACCTTTTTCATGGCAGGTGGTCAATGACAAAGTGGATCCCTATCTCACCTACCGTCTTATTGAGCCCGACTACGAAATATGGAACCATGTGCAGATCCAGCAGCGCTGTGTGGAGAACTTCGACGTAAACGCTCTCGGC
>JAFYPG010000244.1 GCA_017547605.1 Prevotella sp. | reverse complement strand
GGTGTGCAGTTTGCTTTCCTGACTAGCGCTAAGGAGAAACTCAGCATGAAGATGAGTGCTGATGGTTACAACGTTAATAAAGATTTCGACGAGAGCATAAAGGATGGATGTGAGAAGTTCGACCTCTCTATTCCCGTTGGTGTATCTTATCAGGTTCCTACGATTCCCATTGTGATAGACTGCCGCTACAATATCGGTCTGTCTAAGGTCAACAAGGATGGGGGAGATAAGATGAAGAACAACGTTATTCAACTGACCGTTGGTTACAAGTTCGCCCTCTAAGATTCTATAATAGATTGATAATAATAAGAGAGGTCAGCGAGATGCTGGCCTCTCTTATTTTATATCTCCGAGATACCGCCTGTGAAGTGCTTGTTCAGATTCTTCTGCTTGGGGTGGCCAGCGTATTTTAGGGATCCGACGCCTGTCACCTTGCCGTCGATGTCGTCAGAGGCGTAGCAAGAGATGCCACCCACACCCGACACGTTGGCCTTCACTCTGTTCGACTTCAGATCCTTCGCGTGGATGTTCCCCACGCCGCTGCAGTTCAGTTCTGCCTCTTGAGTCTCTCCGTCGATGGAGATGTCGCCCACGCCGCTGCATCTGATGCTGACCTGGTCTGCCAGTACCTTGTGGAGTTTGAAACTGCCGACGCCAGAGTTCTCCACCGTCAGGACATCGGTATCCAGACTGTCAAGGCAGACAGAGGCGGCACCGGTATTCCTGACCTTTGTCAGATCGGTGGTATAGACGGTGATATTCACGTTCTTGGGATCGATGTTGGTATTCTCCCTGGTGAAACTGATGTCGAGTTCGTTGTCCCCACTGTCGAAGTCGAAGAGATCGATGTAGTTGTCGGGGGCAGAGAGCACCACGATGCCGTTTTTGTCGTCGCTCTGTACCAGTTGCACATTGGCCACCACGCGACTGGTCACTTCCGTGAACGGGTCGAGTTTATATTCCTTTTCGACGATGACGTCGCTGGGATCGATCAGATTCCCAAAATGACTCATGTTAAAATGACACGATGTTAAGATCAACATCCCACCTGCTAACCATAAAGCTGCTGTTTTCATATTCATTTGTTTTTGGATTTATTTTGTCTGTTTGACGTATTTAGTTCTCCAAAAGTTGCAACAAGTGATGTTTTTTCAACTATTTTTCGTAATTTTGCGGTCGAAATGATGACGCTACATGTGTTTAATCCAGAGCACGACCTGGCATTGGCGGCGAATCTGAACAATTTCACGTCGCCCAGGGCAGGGCGGCTGTTGCGCAGGGAATACGGCTATCTGCCGGCACTGTGGGCAACGGCCGACGACGTTGTGCTCGTGGAGGATGTCGTGATGGCGGAAAAAGGCTTCGAACAGTTGACAGGCAGGTCGTATGGACGGTTTGTCACCAAGGAACAGATTGCCCCTCTGCCGATTGCGGCTGTCGATGTGTGGGGATGGGATCTGGCTATCCGCGCCTTCCTGCTGAGGCAGGGCATTGAGGCCCGACTCCTGCCTACAGAGGAACAGATTGCCACGATTCGCGACTTGTCGCACCGTTACCATGCTAGTAGGATACTGGCGCAACTTCAAGGCGAGGGGATTACAGGAGAGGCGACGATGACGGACTCGCTGGATGGGGTGCGTATGCAGTTGGATAGGTTAGGGCGCGTCGTGGTGAAGGCCCCATGGAGCAGCAGCGGGCGCGGCGTACGTTTCGTGGAGGGAGCGCTGACACCTGCCGACGAGGGATGGATGAAGAATATTATCGCGCGTCAGGGATCGGTGATGGTGGAGCCTTATTATAAAAAGGTGGAGGACTTCGGCATGGAGTTCGTGAGCGACGGGGAGGGTGGGGTGGACTATCTCGGACTCTCGGTCTTCGAGACTTCCAACGGTGCCTATACGGGTAATGTCCTCGCCTCAGAAGAAAAAAAGATGAAGATTATAAGTATCTATATTCCAAAGGATTTATTGAATATTATTCGAGAAAAAATTACAGTCTTGACCAGTGAGGTATTCAAGGGGAAATATCAGGGACCTTTCGGGGTGGATATGATGGTTGTAGCGAGGGATGACGGGGACGGTTTCCTTCTGCATCCTTGTGTGGAAATCAACCTCCGTCGGACGATGGGACACGTGGCACTTTGCTTGACAAAGATCAGTGACTCAAAAATATTCGTGATAAAATTTGCGTGAAACGATGAAAATATGTAATTTTGCACCCGAATTTGACACAAACCAAATAGAATATGTGCGGAATCGTAGGATACATAGGCACAAAGGATGCTTTTCCCATCCTGATTAAAGGGCTTAGAAGATTGGAGTATCGTGGTTACGACAGCGCCGGTGTGGCACTCATCAACGACGATGACAATTTGAACGTCTATAAGACCAAAGGAAAAGTCGATAATCTCGTGGAGTTTTGTAGTGACAAGAACACCAGTGGTACCATCGGTATCGCTCATACTCGTTGGGCGACGCATGGTGAGCCCTCGTCGCGCAATGCCCATCCGCACTATTCCTCATCGAAGAATCTGGCGATCATCCATAATGGTATCATCGAGAACTACGCCGACCTGAAGGAGAAGCTCCAGGCCAAGGGCGTGCAGTTCGTAAGCGATACAGACACCGAGGTGCTGGTGCAACTCATCGAGTATATCAAGGAACATAAGCATCTGGATCTGTTGACGGCCGTACAGGTGTCCCTCTATCAGGTGATCGGCGCCTATGCCATCGCTGTGATCGACAAGCGCGACCCTAACCAGATTATCGCGGCCCGTAAGCAGAGTCCGCTGGTGGTGGGTATTGGCGAGGATGAGTTTTTCCTGGGTTCCGATGCCAGTCCAATCGTGGAATATACCGACCAGGTGGTGTATCTGGAGGACGGCAACATCGCTCAGATCCGTCGCGGACAGGACCTGCATGTGTTCAGCATCCTCGGTGAGGAGCAGGAACTGAAGGTGAAGACCGTGGATATCGACCTCGGACAAATCGAGAAGGGCGGTTATCCGCACTTCATGCTGAAGGAGATCTTCGAGCAGCCGGAGTGTCTGACGAACTGCATGCGTGGTCGTGTGAACGTCGAGGCTGACCATGTGACGCTTTCGGCGCTGATCGACTACCGCCGTCAGCTCTTGAATGCCAAGCGCATCCTGATCGTAGCCTGTGGTACGTCCTGGCACGCCGGACTCATCGGCAAGCAGATCATCGAGTCGCTCTGCCGCATCCCCGTCGAGGTGGAATATGCCTCGGAGTTCCGCTACAGGAACCCCGTGGTGACGAAGGACGATGTG
>JAFYPG010000243.1 GCA_017547605.1 Prevotella sp. | reverse complement strand
GCTGGTCATCAACTGGGTGAGCCCGCCCTGCTCTTTGAGAAGATCGAGGATGACGTGATCCAGAAGCAACTGGACAAACTCGAGGCTACCAAGAAAGCCAATGAGGCTGCAGCCTACAAAGCTGCACCTATCAAAGATACAGTAAGTTTCGAGGAGTTCGAGAAACTCGATATCCGTGTTGGTCTGGTGAAGGATTGCCAGAAAGTGAAGAAGAGCAAGAAACTCCTGCAGTTCACCATCGACGATGGTTCTGGCGTTGATCGCACCATCTGCTCTGGTATTGCCGCCTTCTACGAGAATCCAGAGGAACTCATCGGCAAGCGCATCCTCTTCGTGGCCAACTTTGCCCCCCGTCAGATGATGGGCATCGAGAGTCAGGGCATGATTCTGTCTGCCGTCGATGCTGACGAGAGCCTCAGCGTGGTAACAACAACCAAGGATGTTAAACCAGGCAGTCAGGTTGGATAATAACAATTACACAAATAACTATAAAACATGATTTCTTTTCTTTTATCAGCCATCGTTGTTATCAATGAACTGATGGCTGCTAACGTGGGTGACGTGATAAGCCCAGCCATTAATTTCGACAGTTGGATAGAACTCTATAATCCGTCCGACGAGGATGTCAGTGTTGTCGGGATGTACCTGAGCGACGATGTGAACAACCTCAAGCGTTGGGAGATTCCCCATGGCACTGTTCCCGCTAAGGGATATCTGGTGTTATGGCTCGGATCGGATCAAATCGACGACTGGCAAGCACCTTTCAAACTCGACTGCGATGGAGGAACCATCTGTCTGAGCGATGCCTCAGGCAACCTCATTGCCAGCGAGGATTATCCGAAGGCCATCAGCCATACGGCCTACGCCCGTAAGACAGACGGCGGCGACGAATGGGACTGGACAGCGACGCCCACCCCTGGTGAGACCAATGCCACAGCCAAATTCGCCAACCAGCAACTTGCCGCTCCCAAGGTGAGTGATGGCAGCAAACTTTTCACTGGGTCGCTTAACATCAGCGTTGACATCCCCGCTGGTGCACACCTGATGTACACCACCGACGGCAGTTTGCCCAGTGCGCCTGTCGATCCTGGTACGGTGGCATCTCCCTGGAAAGAATATGTGGTCAATGGTAATTGCGAGGGTTCGCAGACCGCCAGTCTTTCTTATCGCGATCCAGATCATAGCAAAGATGTGACTGACATCACAGATGGTGTGGGTTTCAAGAATACAAGAGGTATCAAGGTGCACTCCACCAGTACGGCTAAAAACGACTACGATGCCCAGTTCTTTGTCTATACGCCCAACCATATCTGGCATACAGGCGAGAAGTACCGTTTCCATATGATGGTCCGCGCCGACAAAGCCTCGAAAATCACGACGCAGACGCACACGACGCCTCATAACTGGATTGCGAATAACATGTTCGACGGCAAGGATATCAACGTCACCACAGAGTGGAAGGAGTTCTCCTTTGAAGGTACTATTACCGACGATCAGGTTGGTAAGTCGGGTGGCGGCTGGAGTTGGTGGGGCGAGGAGCCTGTGACCTACAAGGACATGCAGACCATTGCCTTCAACCTGAACGTTGAGAAAGCAGACAACAATTTCTATTTCGACGAAGTGTCGTGGGAGTACGACATTACCAGTGGCGAGTCAGACATGACGGAGGAGAGCATAGATGGTAAGTTCACCATCAAACAGACCACCAACCTCGTGTTCCGCCTCTATCAGGACGGTTATCTGCCCAGTGCACCTGTGACCCGTAGCTATATCCAGACCAGCGACAATTATACCCTCCCTGTGGTCAGTATCGTGGGTGACAAGAAGTTCTTTACCGATCCGAAGATCGGCCTTGACTGTGATGGTGACGGTACCAACGGTATCACGGGCAATGGTCAGAACTCGCCTAAGAATTATAACTGCGACTGGGATCGTCCCGTCAACTTCAGCTATATCACCACCGACGGAGAGATGGCCTTTAATCAGGACGTGAACATTAGTGTCTCTGGCGGTTGGACGCGCTCGCAGCGGTTCCGCTCGTTCAAGTTGAAGTCCAGTAAGATCTTCGACGGTCAGAACCGTTTCGACTATTCTTTCTTCCCCCAGAAGCCATATACCCGCAACAAGGTGGTATTGCTGCGCAATGGTGGCAATGATGTATGGTCGAATAATGCCCGATTCACCGATGCAGCCCTGGAAACCGTCGTCCAACGCTCAGGGATGGATGTTGATGTGCAGTCGTGCCAGCCCGTTATAGAATATGTGAACGGTGAGTTGCGCGGTGTGTTCAACATGCGAGAGCCCAACAACGACAAGTACGCCTACGCTAACTTCGGCTACGATGACGAGGAACTTGATGCTTTTGAGAATGAGGAATTCAAGAATGGTGATGAGGAGGCCCTCGAGCGCATCTATGAACTCGGAGCGAAGATCAACGATTCCAAAGCCTATGAGGAACTGAAGACACTACTCGATATCGATGAATATACCAACTACATGGCTGTCACCCTGTTCCTCTTCAACGATGACTGGCCCAACAACAATATCAAAGGCTATCGCAGTCGTAAAGACGGAAGATACCGTTTCGTCAGTTTCGACCTGGACTACGCCTTCGGAAAATGCTATAACAACGGCGGTACCAACCAAGACGCCTTCAGCTACTTCAATAAGTTCAAGTCAAGCGGACTCAACCACGAGTTTGTCAACTTCTTCATCAACCTGCTGAAGCACGACGGATATCGCCAGAAGTTTATCGACACGTTCTGTCTCGTGGCTGGTAGCGTGTTCGAGTCGAACCGTGCCAATACCATCGTCCAAGAACTATTGGACGGCGTGAAACCCATGACAGAACTGATGCTGAAGAAGGGCATCAGCGACGGCCATAACCCGGAACGGGCTGCAGACGAGATTAAGAAGCATCTGAAGAGTCGTTCAGACAAGATGACAGACTACCTGAAGAAGTACGAGCCGATGCAGTTGTCGTCTGTTAATAGACAATCCGTCACCCTAAAAGCCGATACCGAGGGAGCCCGTCTATTCGTCAACGATACAGAAGTACCCTATGCCGACTTTAACGGCCACCTTTTCGCACCCGTAAAACTGAAGGCGCAAGCACCTGCAGGGTATCAATTTGCCGGTTGGAAGAAAGGTAGTGAGACCATCTCTACAAACACAGTCATCGACTTGCCAACAGGCAATAACCTGAATCTCACGGCCACCTTCACAAAGGCTGCTGAGAGCGTCAATCCTGTACGCATCAACGAGGTGAGTGCCGCCAATGGCATCTTTGTCAATGACTACTGGAAGCGCGATGACTGGGTGGAACTCTATAACACTACGGATGCCGCTATCGACGTGGAAGGCATGTACTTGAGCGACGATCTTGAGGATCCTATGAAATATCAGATTACGAAGGGTGAAACGCAGACAACGACGGTGATTCCCGCTCACGGCCATCTCGTTATCTGGTGCGATAAGGAGAGCCCGAAATCACAGCTCCATGCCTCGTTTAAACTTGCTTCCGAAGGTGGTGATATGCTGCTCACAGCAAAGGATGAGAGTTGGAACGATCAGTTCACCTATCCGACTCTGAACAGTGATCAGAGTGCCGGGCGCTGGCCAGACGGTAATAATGACGTGTTTGTGATGAACGTGCCGACGATTGCAAGTCCCAACCTCTATAGCAGTTATCTGACTGTAGTTCCACAATCAGGTCACAGCGGCATCGAGGATCTGACAGCCGATGACGGCAACATGACTGTCACCTATATGGCCGGTCAACTCGTCATCAACGGACTCTCCAACAGCAATGTGCAGGTGCTCATCCATAACCTTGCAGGACAGACGGTGGCATCACAGACAACAACGCTTACAGGCGGTTATGCAGAAGTGTCGCTTAGCAGTCTTTCCAACGGTGTCTATGTGGCTGTCGTCACAGATGGCAGAGGGCACAAGACCAGTTGTAAGTTTGTTCTCACTTCGAAATAAGACCTGAACCTGCCCGGAGAAAGACGGGGATAAAGGCTTTTGTGACGGCGGTCGTAACATACTGACCGCCGTCATAATGTTTACCCGTACGATAGTCGGTCCAGCCACCTTCATGTTTGGGAAGATAGGTACGCCAAGTGGTGACACCGGGCTCTGTGACAGGACTGATGAGCAAGTCTGGACCAAACATATACTCCACCTTCTGCAGAAGCGCTTCAGGGTCATCGGCAAAGTCGAAGACCAGCGGGCGCATCAGGGTATAACCCTCCTCACTGATCCGTCTGGCACATTCCTTGATATATGGTTGGAGTTTCTCGCGCTCCTGCAAACAACTGGCAATGATGCTCTGTGCCTCTGGACCGTAATTCCAGGGTTCGGTATTGCTCATATAGCCATGCACACGCATCAGAGGGAGGTAAACGCTCGTCTCTATCCAGCGGAGCATCCGTTCGATATAGGCACTGTCGGTATATTGATTCTGGGGACGGAAGAAACCGCCAGCATCGTATGTCCACCAAGGATGTCCAGCAGCCTGCACACCAAGACCTGCCACAATCTGACGACGGAAAGTCTCCCAATCGTTGCCAACATCACCACTCCACAGGGCAGCCCCATAACGCTGGATGCCAGGGAAACCACAACGGGTAAGGATCATAGGTTCTTTACCTGCTTCAAGGAGACCTTCATAAACGGTCTTACAAACCATCAGCGGATAGATGTTACGTACCTGTTCGCCAGCCCACCGTCCCTTGTTCACACGACGACCTGCAAGATCGTCGTTCTCCGGTTCTGTCGCATCCTGCCACCAAGCATCAATGCCGAGGGGAAGGAGACGTTCTGAGAAGTTCTTCCAATAGGCTGCGGCGGCATCTGGACAGAAGAAATCAATCCAGTCTGTACCAGGGATATAATACCCATCAGCCTCCATCTGACGCCCCACCTCGGATGTCTTGTCTATCTTCGACCATACACTGACCATCAGACGGATATCCATCTTGTGCAGACTATCGGTGAGAACCTTCGGATCAGGGTAATAATCCTCGTCGAAACGCATGGCGTTCCAGCCGTATTTCCCCCAATACTGCCAGTCCTGCACAATCATACTGATGGGCAGTTTTTCCTGTTTGAAACGATTGGCCGTCTCCAGTATCTCTGCGGAAGAGTGGAAACGCTCACGGCAGTGGATATAGCCCAACGCCCAGTCAGGCATCAGGGGAGCCTGACCCGTCAGTTCGCGGTAGGTGGCGATGATCTCGTCGGGTGTTCCTGTGAAAACAGTGTAATCCACTCGGTCTGCTACTGGTGAACTAAACACCGTCTCATCCTTCACCTTACTATAATATAAGAGTGGGACATCGTCTTTCGTCAGTTCTGCCGTTACGATATGTTGTCCTGCTTTCAGATGGACTATCTCCGAGGCTGTAGGCGGTAGCCAGAGATTCTGCATCTCGATAACCGTCTCTCCGTCGATGGCGAGGTTATGACGACGCGCCATCTTCTGTCCGACATCGAGCAACAATGCGTAATCACCTTCTTCGTCAATATGGATGACAGCGTCAAAGATATGCCGCTCACGAACCTCACGCTTCCCCCCTTCCGTAGAGGTCACATCGACAATCTCACTCTGACCAGATCCGGAACGTTTTGTCAGTGTGACTGTTTGCTCACAGGGATTGAACTCCGTCAGTCCATAGTTGTTCCACAGGATGCCATAGCCTTTACTCGACAAGAGCATGGGCAGACTGATCTGAGTGTTTACCTGTGTCAACCGGCGCGACAGGCCGCGTACATTGCTGTAACCGTCCTGAAACTGTCCGAGTCCGAAAAGATATTCATCTTTTGGAGATTCAAAGGCCAAAGTAGCCTTTCCGTTTTGCAGTTCATGACGTGTAGCCTTAAACAATTGGCGCCCATCACGACCCTTGATGGTCAGTGTTTGAGCATCCGTCTCAACCTGCACATCGCATGCAGTCTCGCCATGCTTCACATAGAGCCAGTCTGGCAGTGTGTCCGTGACTGGTCGTTCCTGATACTGTATTCTAACCGCATTATGCGCTACCTTCTTAACAGTCAGACTACCCTGTGCCTGAGCCATCATGCCCATGCTAATGATTACGATGGAAAGAAACAATCTATTCATATTTCTATGTAATTTTAAATCAATTATATCGGCAAAGATACAAAAAACGGCTGATAATCTGTGCATTTTGTGCATATTTCTACACCTTTTTCTGTTTTTTTGTCATGATTATCACAGAAAAACCTTATATTTGCAGCAGAAATGTTAAGACTAACTAGATTGTTTACCAAGACCTTATCCTTCAGGCTTAGTCTGATGGTCATTGCCGCATTGGCAACATTACTGATGTTGGCACTGATCATTATGTTTGTCTTTTCACGGAAACTTGTTAAGGAGGAATCTCTGCAGGATGCAGGACAGACCCTGGAAGCAACGGTACAAGCTATTGACAATATTTTGTTGAACGTAGAGCAATCGTCGGGCAATATTTATTGGAAAATGATGGGCCATATCAACCAGCCTGACAAGATAAAGGAATATACCCACAAACTTGTGGAGACCAATCCCTATATTACAGACTGCAGGGTTATCTGGGATTCTGATTCTGAAGCCATAAATGTTAACACGGCCTGCTGGACAGAGCCGTCGAAAGATAATACGAATATTATCTCTTTCTTGTTACCTATCTTTATCGAACAACAAAAGACAGGTGTTATAACCGTTGATATGTCACTGACACAACTGTCGAATGTTGTGCTTGAGACCAAACTCTCGCCCAACTCCTTCTGTGCGCTACTTGGGAAGAGTGGCTCATTTATTGTCTATCCTGATAGCAGCATCCTGAACATGAATGTATTAGAACTTGTCAATGATAATCCCTCAGTAGCAGAAGCGGCAGAGGACATGCTGACTGGAGAGACAGGTTACAAGCACTTCAAATTCGAAGGAGAGGATTTCTATGTATTCTATAAGCCTTTTGAGCGTACCGCCATGAGCGGACGCGCCATGGCAGATCTTGGATGGAGCGTCGGTATTATCTATCCCGAAGACGATATCTTCGGTGACTATAACCGTCTGCTCTACTACGTACTGATCATCGCCGTTGTCGGATTGCTGCTACTATTGTTCTTATGCCGGTCTTTTATCCATCGCCAGTTCCTGCCGCTACGACAGTTAGCCGTATCAGCACAGCATATTGCTGAGGGCCGCTATGACGAGCCCATCCCCAATAGCCGACAGCAGGATGAGGTAGGACGTCTGCATAACCATTTCCACCAGATGCAACAATCGTTGGCCACCCGTATGAGTGAGATGCAGCAGTTGACTGATACCCTTCAGAAACGAGGTGAGGTGTTACAGGCAACCTATGAACAAGCCCAGGGGGCAGACCGCATGAAGACGAACTTCCTATACAACATGTCAAATCAGATGACGACGCCCGTCAATAACATTAATCATCATGTAAAGACCGTTTGCGCCCGTTATAACGACCTGACAGAAGAAAATGTCAATCAACTCATTCATGAGATACGGCAGGAGGGTGAAAAAATCACCGCCTTACTCAACCGGCTGATAACAGACTCAGAGAATATCATCAACAAAGGATAGAACAGAAACAGATGCACAACATTGTCAGACATATCCGCCAATCACTTGCATGGAAGCTCAGCCTCGGCATTTTGCTGATGGCCGTACCTATCTTTGTGCTGTCGTTGGGCATCCTGTTCATACAGTCAAGAAACAACCTCAAGAACGAAGCGACAAAGCATGCCAATAGCGTACTAAATACCACGATGCAGCGTATCAACCGTTATATGAGCATCGTAGAGGCCGCTACTGACGTTAACGAGTGGGAGATTATCGAACACCTGCAGCCCGACTCATTGCTGGCCTACTCGCGCTATATCGTCTCCCACAATAATCACATCGATGGTTGTTCTATCAGTACCGAGCCTAACGTCTTCCCGAAATATGGCAGATACTTCTCTGCCTATACCGTCAGAGAAACAGACACGATTTCCACCGTCATTGAGGAGGAATACGAATACTTCGAAAAGATATGGTACAAGACGCCACATCAATTAGGAAAACCCTGCTGGGTGGTATATTACGATGAAAGCGACTCGTTAGCACTTACACTCGACGGAATGATTGCATCCTATAGCAAGCCACTATACAATGCTGATAAACAATTTGTGGGAGTCATCTCCACCGATCTCTCTTTGCTTCGCCTTTCCAAGGTCATCACAGCAGAGAAGCCCTATACAGACTCCTATTTTATGATGACAGGCGACGAAGGACGTTACTTCCTGCATCCCGATACAACACAACTGTTCACGCATACCATCTTCAGCGATGCTGACCCTCGAAAAAATGCAGACATCTTCGCCTTAGGCCATGAGATGATTACAGGTAAACAAGGCTACATGGAGGTCCGAATTGACGGTGAACCATGCCTCGTCAGTTACCGGCCTGTACCTGGCACAAAGTGGAGTCTGGCCCTCGTGTGCCCAGAACGTAGCATTCTCAAGAACTATAATCTTCTGAACTACATGATTGCACCGCTTATCGTCATCGGTTTGCTGCTGATTCTGCTGTTTTCCAGCATTACCGTTACACATGCCGTCCGACCTCTCAACAAACTGGCCAAGAAATTACAAAGCATTACTGAAGGACATTATGACGAACAGATCTCCAGAACCCGTCACCATGATGTCGTGGGACGCCTGCAAAACAGTTTCGCCACGATGCAGGAATCGCTGAGCAGTCATGTCAATGATATCCAACAGATGAACACAGAAACCTTACAACGCAACGAAGAGTTGGCACGTACCAGTGAACTGGCTAAAGAAGCTGACAAGCAGAAATCTTTGTTCATCCAGAATGTTTCCCACCAGATCCGTACACCCTTGAACATCATCATGGGCTTTGCACAGGTAATTGGTGAAAGCAAGGGACAATTGCCGGAAGAGGAATCTAAGGGCATTTTGGACATGATGAAACACAATTCCATGTTCCTCGACCGTATGGTACAAATGCTCTTCGACAGCTCTGCAAGAGGTATTACAGAAGAAATCTATACGAGCAAAGATGAGGAAGTACCATGCAACGAAGTGGCTTCTGAGTGCATCACCAGGATCCAAGTACTGTTCCCAGACCTGCCCATCAGGTTTACGACCGATGTACCTG
>JAFYPG010000242.1 GCA_017547605.1 Prevotella sp. | reverse complement strand
GAGGTCCACATCGGACTGGTGGGCAAATACGACCTCCAAGATGCCTATAAGAGCATCCGCGAGAGTCTGAATCTGGCTGGTATATATAATGATGTGAAGGCCAAGTTGCACTTCGTGAACAGTGAGGAGATCACCAGCCAGAACGTGTCGGAGAAACTCGAGGGCCTGCAGGGCGTGGTGATCTGTCCGGGCTTCGGCCAGCGTGGCATAGAGGGCAAGATCATCGCTGCGGAATACACCCGTACCAAGGATATCCCCACCTTTGGCATCTGTCTGGGTATGCAGATGATGGTCATCGAGTTTGCGCGTAACGTACTGGGCTATAAGGATGCGAACAGCTGTGAGATGGATCCTAAGACACCCCATAACGTCATCGACCTCATGGAGGAGCAGAAGAACATCACCCAGATGGGTGGTACGATGCGTCTGGGTGCCTATGACTGTGAGATCCAGGAGAACACTCGTGCATGGCTGGCCTATGGGGAGCAGACCTTGGTACGCGAGCGCCATCGTCACCGCTACGAGTTCAATAATGCCTATATGGACGAATTCGAGTTTGGTGGCATGAAGTGCGTGGGCATCAACCCCGCTGCCGATCTGGTGGAGATCGTCGAGATCCCTGAGAAGCGCTGGTATATCGGCACCCAGTTCCATCCGGAATACTCTTCGACGGTGCTCCATCCCCATCCGTTGTTCATGGACTTTATCAAAGCAGGTATCAAGTATGGAGCAACTGAAGCATGAGTGCGGTGTGGCGATGATCCGCCTGTTGAAGCCACTGTCGTATTACCAGAAGAAATACGGCACGTGGGCCTACGGGTTCAATAAGCTCTATCTGATGATGGAGAAGCAGCATAACCGTGGACAGGAGGGCGCTGGTATCGCCTCAGTGAGTCTAAATACGGAACCAGGCCGCGAGTATATGTTCCGTGAGAAGGCCGAGGGTAAGGACGCCATCACGGAGATTTTCTCACGGGTGACGGAGGAGATGGCTGGTGAACTGCTGATGGGTCACCTGCGCTATTCCACCACAGGCAAGAGCGGACTGACGTTCGTGCACCCCTTCCTGCGCCGTAACAACTGGCGGGCGAAGAACCTTTGCCTGTGTGGCAATTTCAACATGACGAACATCGACGAGGTGTTCCAGTTCCTGACGGCTCAGGGACAGTCACCCCGTATCTATGGCGACTCGTATATCACGCTGGAACTGATGGGCCACCGCCTCGACCGTGAGGTGGAGCGTCTCTATGATGAGGCTAAGGGCAAGGGACTCGAAGGCCTCGACATCACCAACTATATCGACGATCATGTGTCGATGGCCAATGTGCTGCGCAAGACGATGGAGCACTATGATGGCGGCTACGTGATGTGTGGCTTGACGGGCAGTGGTGAGATGTTCTCCGTGCGTGACCCTTGGGGCATCCGTCCTGCGTTCTATTATCGTGACGACGAGATCGTGGCCCTCGCCAGTGAGCGGCCTGTGCTGCAGACGACCTTCGACCTGCAGTATGAGGATATCCACGAACTGCAACCTGGTCAGGCGCTCATCGTGCGTCGTCATGGTGAGAGCAGCCTGGAGCAGATCATGCCGGCCCGACAGTATAGTGCCTGCTCGTTTGAGCGTATCTATTTCAGCAGAGGCTCCGACCGTGATATCTATCAGGAGCGCAAGCGGTTGGGCGAACAACTGACGCAGCCCATCCTCAAGGCCGTCGATGGCGATGTCGATCACACCGTCTTTTCCTATATCCCCAATACGGCTGAGGTGGCGTATTATGGCATGACGGACGGCTTCCGTAAGTTGCATGGGGAGGTCAGGACGGAGAAGGTCGTCTGGAAGGATATCAAACTGCGCACCTTTATCTCTGCCAACTCCGAGCGCAACGACCTCGCCGCCCATGTCTATGACATCAGTTACGGTTCGCTGAAACCCTATGAAGATAACTTGGTGATTATTGACGATAGTATCGTTCGTGGCACTACCTTGAAGGAGAGTATCTTCAAGATCCTCGACCGTCTGCATCCCAGGAAGATCGTGATGGTGTCGAGTTCGCCCCAGATCCGCTATCCCGACTACTATGGCATCGATATGTCACGGCTGGAGGAGTTCTGTGCCTTCCGCGCCACGATGGCACTCATCGAGGAACGTGGTATGTGGCAACTGGTTAATGACACCTATCTGGCCTGTAAGGCGGAACTGACAAAGAAAGACCCCTCGTCGTTGTGTAATCAGGTTCGCAGGATATATGAACCCTTTACGGTGGAGGAGATCAATCAGAAGATTGTGGAGATGCTGCGTCCTGAGGGTATGCAGACGCCTGTAGAACTCGTCTTCCAAAGCATCGAGGGCCTGCATGAGGCTTGTCCGAACCACCCAGGCGACTGGTACTTCACGGGTCGTTATCCAACTCCCGGTGGTACGAGACTCGTCAATCAGTCGTTCGTCAATAACGTAGATAAGAAACTGAAATTATCTTAGCCATTGCCTGATGCGGTCCAGGGCCTCCTCTGTCTTCTCGTGACTGCCGAAGGCAG
>JAFYPG010000241.1 GCA_017547605.1 Prevotella sp. | reverse complement strand
TGGTGAGGCTAAGAAGGCCAACATCGACCTGAGTCGTTTCGGCATCAAGAAACTGGCTACGAAGACCGTAATCTCAGGTGATGCCAATGACGAGAACAACTACGACGCCCAGCCCATCGCTCCTGTGAAGGAGCAGATCAAGGCCCAGAAGAAGTTCTCGCTCGATATCGCCCCCTACTCGTTCGTCATGCTGCAGTACTCGCTTTGATATGGACAAGAGCCGCTACGACAACGGGATGGTGTTTGAGCGTTGTGGACGCTCGGGGGTGCTGTTGCCCAAGGTGAGCCTCGGCTTCTGGCACAACTTCGGCAGCGTGGATCCCTACGAGCGAAGCCGTGAGATTACGCACTATGCGTTTGATCATGGCATCACCCACTTCGATCTTGCCAATAACTACGGGCCCGTCTATGGCTCAGCCGAGGAGACTCTTGGGCGACTGATGGATGAGGACTTCAGACCTTATCGCGACGAACTGTTCATCTCCACGAAGGCGGGCTATGACATGTGGCCTGGACCCTACGGTGACTGGGGCTCTCGCAAGTATCTGATGGCATCACTCGACCAGAGTCTGAAGCGCATGAGGATCGACTATGTGGATCTGTTCTACAGCCATCGCTACGACCCGAATACACCACTGGAGGAGACACTCCAAGCCCTCGTGGATATCGTACGGCAGGGAAAGGCACTGTATGTCGGCATCTCCAACTGGCCGTTGGAGCCCCTGAAGTTCGGCTATGAGTATCTGAAAGAGCGCGACGTACCCCTGTTGATCTATCAGGGCCGTCTGAATATGCTCGACCGTCAGCCGCAGGAAGAGGGCATCCTCGACTTCTGTGCTGAGAAGGGCGTGGGCTTCATCGCCTTCTCACCCTTGGCACAGGGACTATTGACGGATCGCTATCTAAACGGCATCCCTTCTGACAGCCGCATGGCCAAGGAGAAATTCCTGAAGAGTTCGATGCTGACACCAGAACTCATGGCAAAACTGCGCCACTACAACGATGTGGCCGCCAGCCGTGGGGAGACACTGGCAGAGATGGCCCTCGCCTGGATCCTTCACCAGAAAGGCGTTACCTCCGTACTCGTGGGTGCCAGTTCGACGGCACAGTTGGAAAAGAATCTGAGGTGCGTCAGTGCAGCACCTTTCGACGAGAAACTATAAAAAGAAATCCCAACCAAGCGGTTGGGATTTCTTTTTATTACAGAATCAGTTACTTGATAAAGTTGTGAGACACCAGCATCTTGGCGGGGTCGAGGGCCTCATCAAGTTTCTCTTGTGTCATCAGGCCCTTCTCGAGCACGATATCATATACACTGCGATTGGTCTCAAGGGCTTCCTTCGCCACCTTCGTCGAGGTCTTATAGCCGATGTAGGGGTTCAGGGCTGTGACGATACCAATGGAGTTCTTCACCATCTCTAAGCAACGCTCCTTGTTAACGGTGATGCCGAGTACGCACTCCTCGGTGAGGGTCTCAATGGCGTTCTTCAGCCAGATCAGACTCTCGAAGAGGGATTCGGTAATCACAGGCTCCATCACGTTGAGTTGCAACTGTCCAGCCTCAGCAGCGAAGCTGACGGTGGTGTCGTTGCCGATCACCTTGAAGCATACCTGATTCACCACCTCAGGAATCACGGGATTCACCTTACCTGGCATGATCGAAGAACCAGGAGCCTTCGGCGGCAGGTTGATCTCATTGAGACCACAACGGGGACCAGAGGCCATCAGACGGAGGTCGTTACAGATCTTGGAGAGTTTCACAGCCACGCGCTTCAGGGCGGAAGAGTAACTGACGTAAGCACCCGTATCAGGCGTTGCCTCTACGAGATCGGTAGCACTCTCAAAGGCCTCACCCGTAAGCTTCGACAGGTTGGCAGCACAAAGCTTGGCGAAGCCGGGAACGGCATTCAGACCCGTACCAATGGCGGTACCACCCATGTTGATCTCATGCAACAGCTTCACATTGCGCTCGAGGTTCAGGATCTCCTCCTCGAGGTTGTTGGCATAGGCATTGAACTCCTGTCCGCTGGTCATGGGCACAGCATCCTGCAACTGGGTACGTCCCATCTTGATGCAGTCCTTAAACTCGTCACCCTTATAGCGGAAGGCGCTGATCAGACCTGTGAGGGCTCCTATCAGACTCTTGTTCATACGGATCAAGGCCAGACGGATGGTCGTGGGATATACGTCGTTGGTACTCTGACCACAGTTACAGTGATCATTGGGGTAGCAGTACTGATAGTCGCCCTTCTCGTGACCCATGATCTCAAGGGCACGGTTGGCAATCACCTCGTTGGCATTCATATTCACGGAGGTACCAGCACCACCCTGCATCATGTCGATGGGGAAATTCTCGTGCCATTTACCGTCGATCAGTTCGCGGCAGGCCTGAGCGATAGCACCAGCGATCTCGTCGTTGATCACGCCAAGCGTGTGGTTGGTCTCCACGGCTGCCAACTTCACATAGGCAATGGCGATGATAAAGTCGTGATACATCGACATCGTCTTACGGGAGATGTGATAGTTATTGATGCCGCGCTGCGTCTGTACACCGTATAATGCGTCGGCGGGTACTTTGAGTTCACCTAAAAGGTCGGACTCTACTCTGTATTTCTTTTCTGACATAATATTTAATGTTTAATTTTATAATGTTTAATGTCAATGTCTCAGTGTTTAGAACATCGGCAGCTGCCAGATGTAGCCTAAAGAGAGGCGATTAGTGCTGTAGTCATCGAAGCCACAGGCCTTTCCCCTGTCAGTGTAACTGTAGTGACGACCCACATAGGTGAGGAAGAAGTGCAGGTTGCTGTTCTTCAAGGGATAGTACTCGATACCTGCGAGGTAGCCAAGGGCCGTGCGATACTTGCCTTTTTCGATGGCGCCGTTGGCCTTGGAGAGTCCTTCGTTCTCATACATACCCTTGACGAAAACGTTCCATTGCGGAGTGAAACGGTATTGTGCCTTCAAGACCAGCGAGAGATACTCTGCATCATTCTGATGACCGCCCTGTGCATTGTTACCCACGATGCCTGAGACGATGCCTTCGCGGTCGATGCCCTCACGCATATACATCACATCGAAGAAGGCATTGAACTTGTCGAGATTCAACTCGTTACCCAAGGCGATGTAATGGCTCTGATAGCCCTTGGCCTGACTCATAATGGAGTAGCTCCAACGTGTATTGAACACGCCACCGAAACTGCCATTCCAGTTGACGGTATAAACCAGGGGCACCTTCGACTGCTCGTAGCCATCGCCATACATGTCACTCATGCTGGCACTACGGCTGTCGAGTATCTGTAACTGCAACTGATGGGCGGGGTTGAGTTGGAACTGGAAATTGGCACCAGTGAGGAAGTTGCTCATATAATCTACCATGTCGGAGTATTCGTAGATCTCTATGGGGTTGAGGTCGAACTCCATACCACCATAAGCTGCGCATTGCTTACCGAGGAACATAGAGAAATTATCGCTGGCCTTGACGCCGATGCCTGCCACATCAATGGACGATGCGGGCATGTTGTCGATACCGTCGGGAGCAGGACTGTTGTTACGGTTCAGAC
>JAFYPG010000240.1 GCA_017547605.1 Prevotella sp. | reverse complement strand
TGAATCAACAAACCAAATTTTGAGTAGTTTATCTGTAGAATCAGGATCATAGGTATAAGTAAAATTACTTGTTCCACTTCTATCTTTCTCATAGCCAGTACCATTACTTTTGAAACACAAGACATAATCGTCATCATCAATGTCAACCCACTCACCTACAATACTATTATTCGTAGGAGGATTATCATCATCTTTCGAACATGATGAAAAACTAACACTCATCATGGCAACCAATGCAACTGCCAATACGTTCCATTTGCTCAGCAAATTCATAATAGATTTTGTCATAATTTTAATATTTTAAAAGTTAGTAAATAATTGTTTGTCGGCAAAGATAAGCATATTAAATCAAATTTGCAAGTTTTAATACATATTTTTTTTTATTTACCCACATTTTTTTTAATTTTGCACATTATTATTAATAATTATACGCAATTATGGCTGTAAAAATACTCAGTGTCGATGACGAGATGGATCTCGAACTGTTGTTGACGCAATACTTCAGAAGGCAAATCCGCAAGGGTGAGTATGAGTTCACGTTTGCCCACAACGGGCTGGAGGCCCTGACGATGCTTCTGAACCACCAGGACTTCGACATCATCCTCTCGGACATCAATATGCCAGAGATGGACGGACTGACACTGCTGACGAAGATCAACGAGATGCGCAACCCCGCCCTGAAATGCATCATGGTGTCGGCTTACGGTGACATGGGCAATATCCGTCAGGCGATGAACAACGGGGCCTTCGACTTCGCCACGAAGCCCATCGACCTCGACGACCTGAGCCTCACCATCGAAAAGGCCATCAAGCAGATCAAGTATATCCGTGAGATGCAGGCTGAGCACACGCAGCTGGAGTCGATCAAGGGTGATCTGGCCATTGCGCGAGAGATCCAACTTGCCATCCTTCCCCGTATCTTCCCGCCTTTCCCCGAGAACGAAGACCAACTCGACATCGCCGCCCAGATGACGGCAGCGAAGGACGTGGGCGGCGACTTCTACGACTTCTTCCGCATCGACGACGACCGGATCGGTTTCGTGATCGCCGACGTGAGCGGCAAGGGCATCCCCGCCGCCATCTTCATGGCCGTGAGCCGTACGCTGATCCGCGCCACGGGCATCCGCGGCGGCAGTCCTGCGGAGTGTATGAGATATGTCAACGAACTGTTGGCCAAGGAGTCGGTGGATTGTATGTTCGTCACCGTGTTCTACGGCATCTATAACATCCAGACGGGTGAAATCACCTACTGCAATGCTGGGCATAATCCCCCTCACCTCCTGAAACACGACGGCAGCGTGGAGCCCCTCCCGATGTCGAAAGACTCGATGGTGGGCGCCGTGGAAAGACTGTCGTATCACGAACAGAAAATACAACTGGGAAAAGGCGACGCGCTGTTTATGTTTACCGACGGTGTGACAGAAGCCATGAACACCAGTCTGGAAGAATTCGGCGAGCAGCGCCTGGAGCAAACGCTTCAACTGGCTGAAGGTAAGAGCGGTCAGGAGGTGATTGACGCCGTGACCGGTGAGGTGAAGGCATTTGTAGAAGAGGCCGAGCAGAGCGACGATATCACGATGCTGGTTCTGAAACGTAAGGCGTGACTATGAGAAGACTGCTGCTATATGGTCTCGGATGCCTATGGGCTTGTACGACAATGGCCCAGGGATTCCCGTTTCTGCGCAATTTCTCGTCGGATGAGTATCGGGCCCACAATATCAACTTCGACATCAAGACGGGAAAGGGCGGTACGGTGTATGCAGCTAACTTTGAGGGGTTGCTCTTCTACGACAACGAGTCCTGGCATGTGTTACATACGCCAAGGAACCGCCGAATCACCGTGGTTTACAGAGATCAGGACAGCACGATCTGGGTGGGTGGTTACAATTTCTTCGGCAAGGTGGGCGCCAGGAGCAATGGGGAGCCCTATCTGCAGCACATTGGCAGACCCGACCTGTTCAGAGGCGAGGTTCTCGAAATCTGGGAGAGAGACGGTCAGTTGCGCTTCGTGGTCACCGACGGAAAGGTGTATCAGGTGAAGGACGACAACGTGACGATCAGCAAGGTGATCAGCCAGCATACGCTACGCGTAGGTATGACAGACATCATAGACCCGAAGGCTATCGACGATCACGACAGTATTGTGCTGCTGACGGACTGCACGCTGGTAGAACCGCTCGACAACGGGATGAAGGCCATCGTGAGGAAAGGACAAGGTGTTACCATCGCCAATGCACAGGGACGGGAATGCTACATCCTGAAGGAGGAGAACGGACTGGAGACAAACAACGTATCGTGGGTTGCCTACAACGGGCATGGTCTGCTCTGGGGAGCCACCGAAAATGGCATTTTCTCGCTCGGATACCCCTCTGCCTACACGCATTTCTCGGATAACGAGGGACTGAGGGGCGATGTCATCTCCATTGGAGAGTACAAGCATCAGAAATACGTGGGCACCGTGAACGGCCTTTTCCGACAAGAGGGGAAGAGGTTCGTCAACGTGGGTGGCATCAGCCATGCCTGCTGGACACTTGCCCTGAGCGACATCGGACTATTGGCAGCCACCAGCAACGGTATCTTCTGCGTGACAAAGGATGGCAATGTGAAGCAACTGGCCAACAGTTATGCCATCGCCCTGCTCAGCGACGGAGACCAGTTCTACAGCGGTGAGATCGACGGTGTGTATCTGACAAAGACGAGCACACTGGAGCGACAGAAAATCAGTAACGTCGATAAGGCCACGAAGATCATCAAGGACTTCCATGGTACCATCTGGATACAAAGCATGTATGGAGAGGTATGGTACAAGCCAGCGAAGTCAAAGGACTTCAAGCCCTATAAGAAAACCCAAAAAGAGGGTTTAGCCACGCTCGTGAAAACACACGACAAGGTCTATTACATAGAAACAGGGAATACAAGTCCTTTCACCTATCCATTCTTCTCGTTTACCGATAATGAGGGTGTCACCTGGCTCACCGACAATAAGAGCAAAGGCCTTTACAGATGGAAGGACGGTCGACGGCTCACGGATCTCGACCATCTGCTTTCACCCCTCAGCAGATATGATATCCGTGCCGTATTCATCGATGGTGACGAGGTATGGCTGGGAACCAACAAAGGTCTGGTCATCATTAAGACCAGCGCTGAGGATGCGGCCCTCAAGACCACACCACAACTGATGATCCGGCACATCACGCTGGGTGGCGACAGCACCATCTGGGGAGGTTTCGGCACTATGCCCAAGACACTGCCAACACTGAGCAGTAACACACGGAACCTGCACTTCATCTATTCCCTCGATTATGAGCCTCTGGTAGGAGAGAACCTGTATCGCCACCGGCTGAACGACGGCAAATGGAGTGCATGGGCCGACGACCACGATGCAGAATTCCTGAACCTGCCCTATGGCAACTATATCTTTCAGGTACAGGCACGCGATGCATTCGGGCGTGAGACGGCAGTGACAGAAATCAGCTTCTGCATCGACCACCCCTTCTACCTGAAGTGGTACATGAACCTACTCTACCTCATATTGTTGGGTTTGT
The DNA here is from genome assembly GCA_017547605.1 of Prevotella sp. GTDB lineage: Bacteria > Bacteroidota > Bacteroidia > Bacteroidales > Bacteroidaceae > Prevotella. The sequence continues at coordinate 4,580 of JAFYPG010000240.1, read as the reverse complement.
TGATCGCCACCCTCGTACAATGGCGCCTACGCAAGTTACACAATGACAAACTGAGACTGGAGAAACTCGTGGAGGAACGTACGGAAGAGGTGAGGCGCACCCATAAGGAACTGGTAAAGCAGGAGAAAATGGCCACCGTTGGTAAACTGACGAAGGGTCTCATCGACCGTATTCTGAACCCGTTGAACTATATCAACAACTTCTCGAAGCTCTCAGAAGGGTTGGTGAAGGACATCGAGGCTAATATCGAGGACGAGAAGGACCACATGAACGAAGAGAACTATGAAGATACGATGGACGTATTAGGCATGCTCTCAGGCAACCTGCAGAAAGTGAGTGAGCACGGCCAGAACACCACGCGCACCCTCAAGGCCATGGAGGAGATCCTGAAAGACCACAGCGGCGGCATTGTGAAGACCGACCTCTGCAGTGTGCTCCATCAGAACGAGAAAATGGTGAACACCTATTACCAGAAAGAGATCCAGGAGCACCGGATCAACGTCACGTTCGACTACCCCGACACCCCACTCTACGTGAATGCCAACCCCGAACTGCTGAGCAAGACCTTTATGAGTCTGTTGGGTAACAGCATCTACTATTTGGTAAAGAAAGCCAAACTGACGGCTTTCAAACCCGAGGTGTCGATGAAGGTCACTACCGACGAAGAAAAGATCACGTTTGTATTCTACGACAACGGTGTGGGCATCGAGGACACGATCATCAACAAGATCTTCGACCCCTTCTTCACCACAAAGACCACTGGTGAGGCCGCTGGCATCGGACTCTATTTGAGCCACGACGTCATACAGAACTATGGCGGCAACATTACCGTCAAGTCCGTCAAGAACGAATTCACAGAATTTACAGTCACCCTGCCCGCTTTTAAAGAATAGAAGCTTATGGAACAACAGATGGAACTGCTCAAAGAGCAATTGAAAGAACAAGAGAAACTGGCCTCTCTGGGAATGCTTAGTGCAGGTATCGCCCACGAGATTCAGAATCCCCTGAACTTTGTCATCAACTTCAGTAAGATGTCGGAGAAACTTCTAAAAGATCTCACGAAGATCGTTGAGGACAACAAGTTGAAGTTCTCTGACGACGACCGCAGTGAGGTGGAAGATATCATCGCCGACCTCCAGGAGAACATGGGCAAGATAGCGGAGCATGGGGAGCGTACCATCAGTATTATACAGGGTATTCTACTGATCTCACGGGGCCAGGACGATGTGTTCATACCATCCGATATCCGGAAGATTGTGAAGGAATACGTAAGGCTCTCCTACCATGCCATGCGAGCCAAGGACAAGGGCTTCAACGTGAGTATCCATGAGCAGTATCAAGACAATATGCCGATGGTGAAGGTGATTCCACAAGACCTGAGCCGTGCCGTGCTGAACGTGATGAACAACGCCTGCTATACCATTTGGAAGAAGGCACAGACAGCGGGCGGCGGATATAAACCCGAGATTTCCGTCAGTGTCGGACTCAAGGACAACTTTGTCAACATCACCATTGCCGACAACGGCGAGGGCATGAACGACGAAGTGAAGCAGCGGCTCTTCGAGAATTTTTTCACCACCAAGCCCATCGGTCAGGGCACTGGGCTTGGCATGACTATTACCAAAGACATCATCGAGAACAAACACGGAGGCGAGGTTACCTTTGACTCCAAAGAGGGCGAAGGAACTACTTTCATATTCACCATCCCAGTCAGGAAATAATCACATTCGTGACATAAAACAAGGAAAATAGCAGAATTTAATAAGATTTTGCTATTTAGACTTTGCATTTTGCAGAAAATTGATTACCTTTGCAGCTGTTTTAAAACAAATCGCTCAGGATGGAAGCTTTTTTCAGGACGCACAGATACCTTGTCGAGCATACCAACGCACCAGTGCGACGCACCCTCATGGATGAGATCAACTGGAGTGATCGCATGATCGGTATCAAAGGAACGCGTGGTGTTGGAAAGACGACCTTTCTCCTGCAGTATGCCAAAGAACACTTTGATACACAAGACAAACAGTGTCTGTATATCAATATGAACAACTTCTACTTTCAGGGGCACGGAATCTCCGAGTTTGCTGGCAGTTTCTATAAGCGTGGCGGACGCGTACTGCTTATCGACCAGGTATTCAAACAGCCAGACTGGAGTTCGGAACTCCGCAAGTGCTACGACCTCTACCCCAACCTGAAGATCGTGTTCACTGGCAGTAGTGTGATGCGCCTGAAAGATGAAAACCCTGAACTCAACGGCATCGTACAGTCCTACAACCTGCGTGGGTTCTCCTTCCGCGAGTTTATCAACCTGCAGACGGGCAACACCTTCCATCCTTACACCTTAGAAGAAATTCTGAAGGATCATGAGCGCATCATCAAGCAGATATTGCCAAAGGTGTCTCCCAACCGTTATTTCCAGGACTATATCCACCATGGTTTCTATCCCTTCTTCCAGGAGCATCGTAACTATAGTGAGAACTTGCTGAAGACGATGAACATGATGACGGAGGTGGATATCCTGCTCATCAAGCAGATTGAACTGAAGTATCTGACGAAGATCAAGAAATTGTTCTACCAGATCGCCGAAGATGGTCCTGCAAAGGCTCCCAACGTGAGTAAACTGGCACAGGACATTGAAACCAGCCGCGCCACGGTGATGAACTACATCAAATACCTGACTGACGCTCGTCTGCTGAATCTGATCTACCCCATCGGACAGGATTTCCCCAAGAAACCAGCGAAAATCCTGCTTCACAACTCCAATCTTATGTACGCCATCTATCCCATCAAGGTAGATAAGCAGGAGGCTATGGAGACCTTCTTCGTCAACTCGATGTGGAAAGACCATAAGGTCAATACAGGCAACCGCGACTGCAACTTCATCGTTGATGAGAAACTCAAGTTCCGCATCATGGATGCCAAGATGCCTGGTAAGCAGCGATATGCGCCAGATGTCATCTATGCCCGCTATAACACGGAAATCGGCAAGGACAATCAGATACCGCTCTGGCTGCTAGGATTCCTGTATTAAGTTGACACAAACAATTATAATTAAACAAATACATAGTTAGTAATTCATTTTATATTTTACAAAAATGGCTAAAGAAAAGAAATTTATCACCTGTGATGGTAACGAGGCTGCGGCTCATGTGAGCTATATGTTCTCGGAGGTAGCTGCTATCTACCCCATCACCCCGTCATCTCCTATGGCGGAGCATGTTGACGAATGGGCTGCACGTGGTCGTAAGAACCTCTGGGGCCAGAACGTCTCTGTTCAGGAAATGCAGTCGGAGGCTGGTGCTGCTGGTGCCGTTCACGGTTCACTGCAGGCTGGTGCCCTCACCACCACATTTACCGCTTCTCAGGGTCTGTTGTTGATGATCCCCAACATGTACAAGATTGCCGGTGAGCTGATTCCTTGCGTATTCGACGTTTCTGCCCGTACGCTGGCATCTCACTCACTCTGTATCTTCGGTGATCACCAGGATGTGATGGCTTGCCGCCAGACAGGTTTCGCCATGCTCTGCGAAGGTTCAGTACAGGAGGTTATGGATATGACCGCTGTGGCTCACCTGGCTACCCTCGAGACAATGGTACCTTTCGTGAACTTCTTCGATGGTTTCCGTACCTCTCACGAGTACCACAAGATTGAACTCATGGATCAGGAGGACATCCGTCCCCTCGTGAAGGAAGAGTACATCAAGCGCTTCCGTGATCGTGCTATGTCGCCTGAGCGTCCTATCACTCGTGGTACTGCAGAGAACCCCGAAACCTTCTTCACACACCGTGAGGCTTGTAACCCCTACTACGACTCAGTACCCGAGGTAGTCGAGAAGTACCTGGGCGAGATCTCTAAGATTACTGGCCGTGAGTATCACCTCTTCTCATACTATGGTGCCAAGGATGCTGACCGCATGATCATCCTTATGGGTTCTGCTACAGATGCAGCCCGCGAGGCTATCGACTACCTGAACGGTCAGGGCCAGAAGGTTGGTATGATCTCTGTTCACCTCTATCGTCCGTTCTCTATCAAGCACCTGCTTGCTAGTGTTCCCAAGAGCGTGAAGAAGATTGCCGTCCTCGACCGCACGAAGGAGCCCGGTGCCAACGGCGAGCCTCTGTACCTCGACGTGAAGGATGCCTACTACGATGTTGAGGATCGTCCTCTGATCGTCGGTGGCCGTTACGGTCTTGGTTCACACGATACGACTCCTGCTCAGATCATCAGCGTGTTCAACAACCTCGCTATGCCCGAGCCCAAGAACCACTTCACCATTGGTATCGTTGATGATGTAACCTTCACCTCTCTGCCTGCCGTTGAGGAGATTGCCCTCGGTGGCGCTGGTATGTTCCAGGCTAAGTTCTTCGGTCTGGGTGCCGATGGTACCGTTGGTGCCAACAAGAACTCAGTTAAGATCATTGGTGACAACACCGACAAGTACTGCCAGGCTTACTTCTCTTACGACTCTAAGAAGTCGGGAGGTTTCACCTGCTCTCACCTGCGTTTCGGTGATACACCTATCCGCTCTACTTATCTGGTGACCACACCTAACTTCGTGGCTTGCCACGTACAGGCTTAC
>JAFYPG010000239.1 GCA_017547605.1 Prevotella sp. | reverse complement strand
TCTTCTTCATCAGACCATTAATCTCCCATATACTGTCCGATAAAGAAGATGGCGCCTGTTGACTGCTCGCTGATCACATAGAGGAACGGACGATTGGCGAAGAACTGCACGTGCTGGGGTTCAGGAGCTAATGCTGTCGTTGCTGCAGTTATCGCTGTAACAGCGGCAGCCTCTGTACCCTCCTCGTTAAGTTTGATTCTCGCCACCTGTTTCATCATGCTGATAAAAGTTGGCACATTGCAGAAGTTGGGGAACTCTGCCAGATTAGGATCAAAAGCCCTCGGCATACCCAATGCCGACATGATTTTATTTAAGCCAACATCCGTCATTGACTCGAAACGGGGCAGTTTCAGATCGACGATAGCCCTACCCATTATCTGATATCTCTCCCAGGTCCCTGCCGTCAGATTTTTCAGCACATCGCTGATGGTCTTACCCTCCTTGGGCAACAGGATCGTCATGCGATAGGCAAGATTGCCGTATGGCAGACAAAGTGCCTGACAATTATCCGTTTCCGAATAGTTGAACTCGTGTTCTTGATGCATCATGGGCACTTGTTTCTCTGCGCTGTAGCCCTTGAAGGTCTCATCCTTCGTATTGTTCTTGTCGAACTTCTCTGCCCACGCGCCTTTGAAATAGATGGCATTCAGCAGATAACTGACGGCATCGGGGTTGAAACTCTCTTCATCAAGCACTTTCTCAATCATCTTCTCCGTATGGTCGCTGGCCCATTGGTTGATCACGTCCATCGTCTTGCCATCGTGGAAGTCACACGTCTCTGGCTCTGCCTCATAATAGGTCTTGGCCTTGTTGATGAAGTCGGACTTCAGTTCGAAATCCTTGTTCATGTAGATGGTGTTGGCAATCATCACCTTCGTCAACTTATCGAGGGTGGGCGCCTCTGTCAGCATCTTACGACAGAAAGCGTTGATACTGTCAGCACCAACTTTTTCAAAACCTAATACCTTGTTGATCTCTTTCTGCGTCTCACCAGCAGCACCATTGTTCAACATACCCAAAGCATAAGTGATACTGATGGGCGAGACAATCTCACTCTTGTCGGATGTCACCTGACGGAACAGGTTGAAGGCGAAGTTGTTGTTCTCATTCACCAATTCTATTTCTGCACGATCCAGCGAAATGAACCTGAGCTCGTTGTTCTCATTCGACAACGTGTCTTCTGGGCAAGATATGACCCCAGGATCAGAAGTGTCATCGTCACTCTTGCTGCATGCCGACCATGTTGTTGCCATCATCAGGGCGATGGCTACCCACAATACATTTTTCTTCATAATTACGTGCAAAATTAAATCATTTCTACCTATAAAACCCTCAAAAGGCAAAAAGACTGCATGGAAAAGGAAATAATTAACAATGATTAACCGTATGAGGCTTACACCATTACTCGCTTATTCGTAACTTTGAGCTTCGCTCGAAATTACTCACGCTCGAGAAAACTCAAATAAAATTTGGTTTTCTACTCGCTTATTCGTAACTTTGCCGTCGCAATGGAAACATTTAGAGAGAAATACGAGCGATTCAAGGAGTGGCAGCAGCGGCCTTATCAGGTGGCACCGATGTCAGCAGAGGCACATGACTGCCCCACTTGTGGCACGCACTTCGAGGGCAACTATTGTCCCCGTTGTGGTCAGTCCGCGAGAATCGGACGCTACTCTTTCAAGAAGGCCTTCCTCTTGTTCCTCGATGTGTGGGGCTTGGGCAATCGTGGTATGTTCCGTACTTTGCGCGACCTGATTCTGCGTCCTGGCTATATGATCCGCGACTATCTGCAGGGTATGCAGATGGCCTACTTCCCACCGTTTAAGATGTTCTTCCTGTTGACTGCCTTGTCGCTCCTTGTGGGGACAGGTCTAAACATTAAAGGGCAAGACCGTACTCAAATCGTGTATGATGAAATCATGCAAGGCGTGAACCAGGCATTCCAGGATAAGAACCAAAACATCGAAGGGGAGGATATCCAAAAGGCACTGGATCAAGGCCAACAAGCCAGTAACGATGTATCGCAGGTTGTTTATCCCTGGGTGATGAAGCATGCGAGTATTGTGATGATAGTGGTCTTGTTGCTGTTCTCTGGCCCGCTATATCTGTTTTTCCGAAAATGTCCAGCCTATCCAGGCATCAAGTATTCGGAATTCTTTGTGACGATGGTCTATATCACCAATATGCTGGACATCTACAGCATAGTCCTGAATTTCTTCTGTTTGAATTTCATCGCTGAAACCTGCATCTATGTCTTGACCATCATCCCTCTGAAACAGTTGTCTGGCTATAGCTACTGGCTCACCATCTTCAAAACGCTGATAGCCTTCTTGGTGTTTTCAATCGCCTATATCATTCTCAGCGTCCTCATCAGCGGGGTTGTCGGTATGATTTATTTCTAGACGGCATCGTTAACAATACGGTCGTTTATTTGCAGGCAATGCTTCATTTTACATAAACCTTTTGCCCATTTACAATATTCAATCCTTTTTGTAAGGAGTTGAGTCGCTGACCTTGAAGGTTGTAGATACGATCTCCTGCCTCTTCATCTTTCTTTCTCACATCCATAATTCCCGTTGTTTGTGCTTCGAATGTGCCAGTGAAGGACTCATAATCATTCTCCACAGTTACATCATAATAGCCTTTTGGGTAGGAAGAAATGTCGATGTTGAGACCTACAATATTTCCTGCGTTGATGGATTTCTCATAGGCCACCTTGCCTGATGCGTCAGTAATGCTTATTAGATAGGCATCGTTAATGGGGTCAAGATGGATACTTAACCGTTGTTCGTTGTATTCGCCATATAGCGATGGTTCTTCCTCACTTCTCATTCGTGTTTTAGGTTGTATCTTGGTAATATGGGTGAAGTCAAAACGGTGTTTCCTGGCTCCTGAAAGCTCTGGGGTTGCTCCATCCTCATATTCATCATTGAAGTAGATCAGTTCATCACCAACGGCACATGCCATCAGGAACAGCGCATGATCTTCTTTTCCAAGATAGACACTGTATATCGGCCCATCAATATTTCCGACGCTTTCCAGCCAAGTGGTGTTGTAAGTATTGCCTCCCTCTCCACACATCATGACATCTCTATAAACGCCCTTAAAACCATTTATACCTCCTGTCTGCCTCGGTCCTATCACATAAGATAAGCCATCTTTCTGGAAGATGCCACCTTCTTCGAGAGAGAAGTCATACATCATTGTAAACTGATTAAGTGTCGTGTCGTATTCGTACACTTTCTTGTCCTCTTCGTACCATGCTCCCACATAGATCAGAGAGGGTTCTTGTGATAAATAATCATAGTCTGGATGCTCTGGGCTTACAAATCGCTGGCGCATCATTTGCTTACAGGTCTTTCCGTTGATGATGGTATCACCATCGAAGTAATAGTAGTCAACAATCTGCACAGGATTCGAGTCGACACCTCCAACTTTCCACACCTTATCGTCTTCGACGAATGGGCGATAATCCATCTGTGATGTCTTGTTGATGACAGGGTGCTCCTCGCCTTGATTGTCCACCACAATATAGTTCATATTAGGGTCAAAACCTGATACATAGAAATCTGTAGCATGGAGTGCCATACAATCCATTGTTGGCTCTACTTCTTGTATTCTGAATTCAATCTTGTAAACAAATGGATCTTCTGTTGATTTCTCGTAGAAATAGGCATAGTTGTTAGGCCCGCATTGGGTGAACACATCTCCATAAACATGCAGGCGGTCACCTTCCAATTCATAGGTGAGCCGATGATGCCCATCGTTTTCCTCATTGTCTTCTGCAACCGTAGGCAGGTTGCAGCCATGAACCTGCCTGTTCATCGTATCATAGAATGAGAATGGCAGATAAATATAATCATCATACTCCACATAAGCCAAATAATCTTTGGAAGAGCCAGGAAGTACAGCATCATGGAGGTTTTCTAAAGGCCCTTCAACAGTGCCAACTCCTTCTATCCAGGTCTTTTGGATGGAATTGTTATCTGTGCGACATACTATCCATTTCCGCAAATAGCGGTGTCGCTCTATCTTACTACCTGCAGCTTGATCATAATCGTAACAAATTACCTCAGGACCTTCAAGATAATCGCTAACGGATAAAACTTTATATGTCACCACTTTCTCTTCATCATACGAATAGGTCTCATAAGTGTCTCCTTCTTTCAAAGAATAGTCGAACATAAGATATTCCTTTTGCGTTTCTGTGTCGAAGATATATACCTTATGGTCATCCTCACGGAAAAGCCCTGTATAATAGACTACCGTTAAAATATCCTCACTTCGATACATCTTCAAGTAAGTCTTTCCATCCTTTACCACTTTCTCATTCAACATGTACTTCTCTGAATGACAGCCAGAGTCAAAATCTGAACGAACTACATGCCACTGTTTGCCCAACTCTACAAAAGGAATGTAGTCGGTCTGTGGTATATCTGGCCAGACATCATAAAGCACCTCTCCATTGCGCTCGAAATGAACGAGCATGGAACGGTAATGACGTTCAGGATACAAATCCGCACGATAATCTTCATACATGGACAAAGCAGAATATGGGTCTGTCGGCCCGAACAGGCATTCGCCG
>JAFYPG010000238.1 GCA_017547605.1 Prevotella sp. | reverse complement strand
GTGGAGTGTAACATCCCTGATGAGGCCCGTGCCTTCAAGGACAGTGATCCTGTAACGGATAAGATCGGTTTCCTGACTGCTGAGTTCCTCGTGGAGGAGATGCACAAGGGCCGTATCCCCAAGGAGTTCCTGCCCCTGCAGAGTGGTGTGGGTTCGACAGCCAATGCCATCCTCGGTGCCCTGGGTCAGGACAAACACGTGCCCGACTTCAATATCTATACCGAGGTGCTGCAGGACAGTGTCGTAGGTATGATGCTCAATGGTCGTGTGAAGGATGCCTCGGCTTGTTCACTGACCGTCTCTAACGAGTGCCTGTTGCAGGTCTATGACAATATGGACTACTTCAAGAACCACCTGACGCTGCGCCAGAGTGAGATATCCAACTCACCTGAGATCATCCGCCGCTTAGGTGTGATTGCCATCAATACCGCTATCGAGGCCGACCTCTATGGTAATGTGAACTCTACCCATATCAGTGGTACGAAGATGATGAACGGTATCGGTGGTTCGGGTGACTTCATCCGCAACGCATACCTTTCTATCTTCACTTGTCCTTCTGTGGCCAAGGGTGGTGTGATCTCTTCGATTGTACCTTTCGTCTCTCATCAGGACAGTTCAGAGCACGATGTGAACATCATCGTGACGGAACAGGGTATCGCCGACCTGCGTGGCAAGGGTCCCATCCAGCGTGCTGAGACCATCATCGAGAACTGTGCACATCCTGACTACAAGCAGTTGCTCTGGGACTACCTGAAGATTGCCAAGATGGGTCAGACCCGTCACAACCTGCCCGCAGCCTTCGCCATGCACGACACTCTGGCTCGCAAGGGTGACATGAAACTGACGGATTTCTCTGAATACATCAAGTAATAGGAAGTATTCTGGTTTAACAAATATTATAGGAGAGTTTTTTACGGAACTCTCCTATTTTTTGTATTTTTGCATCGTAAAACTATACTTATTATGATGCTAAAGACCTTCTGGGAGCGTCTGATGCATGTTTTGAGAACTAACATCAGCCTGACCGTCATCGTTGTTGCTGCTCTCCTGTTGGAGTTGACGACGGGGTTAATGTATTATTCTGCACAGAACATTATCCAACGGACCATGGAACGGCTGGTGGAAAGTGAGATGAATAATATCTACCTCAATATCAGCAACCAACTGGACAAGGCGATGGTGACCACTGATAGCATACCCACTCATGACGCTAATTGGTTGGGTCGTGTCTTGAATGAAGGGAAAATGTATAAAGGCACGCAGCGTTTCCTAGTGACAGGCGACTACCATCTTTTGGCAGGTGAGGACTGTCTGATATACGAGGAAGCACTTGAACAGTTGAAGGCCGATAGCGACCATCAAGGCTATGTGATCCAGAAGGACGAGGAAGGTCAGAAGAAACATGTGTTCTACGCCCCCGTTGGTGGCACGACAGACTGGGTGCTTATCAACGTCTTGGACGACTGTGAGGTGTTTGGCAAGTTGCGCCTGATGCGCAGGATATTGTTGTTCCTGGCCTTGGCAGGACTGTTTATTGCCGGGTTCATCGTCTGGCGTGTCTCACGCCATCTGGAACGGTTGCGCCAGGTGAATGCTGCGAAGGATCGCATTGACAATGAACTGCGTATCGCCAGTCATATCCAGATGGAGATGTTGCCAGAACAGTCGCCTCAGATGAAACGCGACGATATCGATATCTATGGTTCGCTGGTGCCTGCCCGAGAGGTGGGCGGTGATCTCTTTGACTATTTCATCCGCGATGAGAAGTTGTTCTTCTGTGTTGGCGATGTCAGTGGGAAGGGTGTACCCTCTGCCATGCTGATGGCTGTGACGCACGCGATGTTCCGGGCAGCATCAGCCCACGACAATAACCCTGCACACATCCTGCAGAATATAAACGAGACGTCGTGCGAGGGTAATGAGTCGAATATGTTCGTCACCCTGTTTATAGGTATCCTCGATCTGCCTACCGGTCATCTGTGCTATGCGAATGCTGGTCATGATGCTCCTGTCATCGTGGGACGCGAGGCATTGCCCGTTAAGGCTAATATCCCGTTGGGACTGTTTGATGATTTTACCTACGAGATGCAGGAGACAACGCTGGAGGGCGGTTCGATGCTGTTTCTCTATACCGACGGACTGACGGAGGCCAAGAACCGTCAGCGCAAGCAGCTCGGACTGGGACGTGTGATGACGGTGCTGCAAGGTTCCGCAGATCTGTCGCCTGAGCAACTCCTGAAGAAGATGACTGGTGAGGTGCATGCCTTTGTGGAGGGTGCAGAACAGAGCGACGACCTGACGATGCTCGCCATCCGTTATACACCTGTCTGTCGTGAACTGGTCTTGGACGAGCAACTGACTATGCAGAATGATGTTCATCAGGTACCGCTGCTCAATGCCTTTGTCAAACAGATCATGGAACGGCTTGGCGTAGAAGCGTCTTTGGCCAAGAAACTCCAGTTGGCCGTCGAGGAGGCTGTGGTGAATGTGATGGAATATGCCTATCCACAGGGTGTCACGGGTGATGTCCTCCTACACGTCACTTCCGACGGACCGAGTCTGAAGTTCGTCATCAAGGATCAGGGTGGGGCCTTCGATCCGACGATGAAGGAAACACCTGATACCACGCTCTCTGTAGAAGACCGTCCCATCGGAGGACTGGGAATTCTGCTGGTGAGAGAGATGATGGACAGTATTAATTACGAGCGGACAGGAGGCATGAATGTCCTGACGCTGATAAAGAAGATTAAACATTAAATAATACAATAACAATGAAGACAACTATTCAAGAACAAGACAACCAGTTTGTGGTGAACTTAGAAGGCGAGTTGGATACAGCCGCTGCGTTGGAGACGGAAAAGGTGCTGCAACCCTTGTATAAGAGCAACGGGAAGGACGTGCTCTTCGAGTGTGAGAAACTGGAGTACATCTCTTCCAGTGGCTTGCGCATCCTCCTCGGCATTCTGAAGGGTGCCAGAGCTAATGGCAGCAAGGTCGTTATGAAGGGTGTCAACGACGACATCAAGAATGTTTTCAAACTGACAGGACTGATCTCCTTATTCGAATTCGCGTAAGCAAAAATACCAAGATGAAAACTATCGCACCATTATCAAAAGTACAATATGGTCTCTACGTGGAGTGTGTGGCACACCAGGGCGAGGCTTGTTATAATCTACCTTATCTCTATGTGCTCGACGGCACACTCGACGAAGAGCAACTTCGCAAGGCCATAGAGACCGCAGTGGCAGCACATCCGACGCTGTTTACACGGATAGAGTTAAATGAACAGGGTGACCCCCTGCAGACCATCGATGACACTGAGACTTTTGAGTTGAAGGTGGAACACGTTGATGATATCGAGGCTGAGAAGCAGCGCATGATCGTTCCCTTCGACATCTACAAGGACCGATTGTTCCATATTCGTCTGTTGAAGGATGCAGAGCACTTCTACTTCTTCCTCGACATCCACCATATCATTGGCGACGGTACGACACTGAAGGTGATGCTGAGCGATGTGGATAAGGTCTATGGTGGGGGAACACTGGAGCCTGAGGCTATGACGATGGCTGAGGTGGCTATCGCAGAGGCGGAACTGCGCAAGACATCGGCCTTTGAAGAGGGAAAGCAGTGGTACGCTCAGAACTTTGACTGTAGCGACTGCTTTACGCAGTTGATGCCCGACCTGGAGGAACCAGAGCATAGCGAGGCGTCGTTGGTGCGGACGCTCGACGTGGAGATGGCCGAGGTGGATGCCTTCTGTAAAGAGAAAGGCATCTTTAAGAGTAATTTCTTCACAACAGCCTATAGTTTCCTGTTGGCCAAATATAATAATGAACAGGAGTCGCTGTTCACAACGATTTATAACGGTCGTACGGACAAACGTTTTCTGCACTCCATTGGTATGACGGTCAAGACGTTGCCTGTATATGCCAAGTTCGACAACGAGACCAAGGTGCTCGATTACCTGAAGGCAGGTCAGGACCAAATGAGTGGTGTTCGCAAGCACGAAGCCTACGCCTTTAGCGATGCGATAAACGACCTGGGTCTGCAGAGCAACTCGATGTTTGCCTGGCATGGCATGATGTTCGCTGACGAGCAGTTGTGTGGCAAACCCATGAAGACCATCCGTCTCTGTAACAGTACGCTCGAGGCCTCGCTATACCTGAAGGCCTTTATTCTGAACGGGCAGTATCATATCAAGGCGGAGTACAACAGCAACGAATACTCGCAGGAACTTATCAGCCAGTATCTGGAGAGCTACGAGACTGTGGTTAAGGGTTTCCTCAAAGAGGAGTATCTGCGAAATGTCAATATCACCACGGCTTCGCAGATGGAGTTGCTCGACAGTTTCAATCAGAACGATGTGGATTATGACGATACGCAGACCATCGTCTCGCTGTTCCGCCGTCAGGCCAAGGCCACGCCTCAGAACATCGCTGTGGTCTATAAAGACAAGAAATATACCTACGCTGAGGTGGATGACATCAGTGACCGTATTGCTGGCTATATCGCTTCGAAGGGGCTGGGCACAGAGGATGTTGTCTCTGTGTTGATTCCCCGTTGTGAGTGGATGGCCATCGCCTCGTTGGGTGTGCTGAAGGCCGGATGTGCCTATCAGCCCCTCGATCCTTCCTATCCCAAGGAGCGCCTGAACTTCATGATGCAGGATGCCAATGCGAAGCTGCTGATACAGACCCACCCCCAACCCCTCCCTGAAGGGGATGGGAGTGAATGGCTCGCAGGATTGGATTATATTGAAGAAGCTGGTATCCCCGTATTCGACCTTGCAGATGTCAATTCGTTGCCAAAAGTACCTACTCCCATCCCTCTTGGGGAGGGGTTAGGGGGAGGGTCTCTCTTCATTCTCCTCTATACCTCCGGCTCGACGGGTGTGCCTAAGGGCTGTCAGTTGACGCATGGCAACCTCGTCTGCTTCTGCCACTGGTATCAGCGTTATTATGACCTGAAGCCAGAACATAAG
>JAFYPG010000237.1 GCA_017547605.1 Prevotella sp. | reverse complement strand
TCGCCCCTCACCCCAGATTAGAACGGTCGCCCTCTTTGGGGAGAACTCCTACGACTTCCTCAGTGGTGGCACGGGCTCAGGCTGCGTCCATCCCCCTTACGTCGTCGATATGCTCGAAGGTCTGAAGAACGCGGGCATCCAGTCGTCGGCCACGCTCACCGATATCTACCGCAAGTACATCGACTACGCCCGCCTGAAGTTCCAGGCCGAGCGCCATCCCGCCAAGTGGTTCCAGACCGAGATGATGGGTCAGCAGAAATATCCCGAAATTGCTCTCTCGCCCATTGCCATCGGTAAGGAGGTACAGGGCGCCGATGCCGCCATCATCACCATCGGCCGTCAGGCTGGTGAGGGTATCGACCGCGACATCGACACCGAGTTCAACCTCATCCCCGAGGAGCGCAATCTGATCATCGACGTGTGCAACGCCTTCCACCAGGCTGGCAAGCCCGTCATCGTGATCATCAACTCCGGCAGCGTCATCGAGACGGCATCCTGGAGCGGCTATCCTGATGCCATTCTCTGCGCCTGGCAGCCAGGTATGGAGGGCGGTAACTCGATCGCCGACCTGCTCACGGGTAAGGTGAACCCCTCGGGCAAACTCACGATGACGTGGCCCATCGCCGCCACCGATCATGCCTCTACGAAGAACTTCCCCGGCAATATCGACACCTATAGCTACGAACTCATGATGGGTAACAAGATGCCCATCCCCGGACAAGATTACACGAATCACGAGGAGGATATCTATGTGGGCTACCGTTTCTTCGACACCTTCGGCAAGAATGTCGCCTACCCCTTCGGATTCGGTCTCAGCTACACCACGTTCGAGATGTCGAAGCCTGTGGTGAAGGCTAAGGGCAACACTGTCGAGGTGAGCATCGCCGTAAAGAACACGGGTAGCATCAAGGGCAAGGAGGTGGCTCAGGTCTATGTCACTGCCCCGAAGGGCCGTCTGGAGAAACCCGCCCAAGAGTTGAAAGCCTTCGCCAAGACACGTGAACTCTTGCCCGGTGAGAGTCAGACACTCACGATGACTATCCCTGTACGCGACCTCGCCTCGTTCGACGAGGCTAACAGCCAGTGGCTCGCAGAGGCTGGAACCTACACCTTCCGCATCGGTAACAGCAGCCGTAACATCGCCGCCACCGCCCAACTGAAGATCGCCGAATACACGGAGAAGACCACCAATGCCCTCGCTCCCCAGCAGACACTGAGCCTACTGAATCAGTAAACAGTTGACAGTTATTTCAGGCCTTCTGGCAGCGCAATAATGATCTCACAGGGGGGACAGGAACGCTTTGAGGTGAGCGAATTGAAGGAATGGTTTCCACGGTTTGTTCAGATATCTCGGACGACTCATTCAGATTATTCCTATACCCTATAAGGGATTATCCGAACACGTCATAGAGACTATTCGGATAGCATGAAGAGACTATCCGAACGACTCGTAGTTGTCCCCAGTGAGTTCCATTAACGAAAAATCGTGATTCTCTTTGTACGAAGAGAATCACGATTGATTATTCTTTTTATTTGTGTTTTCTACACTAAATGCTCGATGAGGTCGGCGCGGTCGCCAGGGAGCATATCGATGACGGGAATCTCAATCATCGTATAGCAGCCAGCTGAGAGGCGCATGGAGGCGCGGGCCACGTTAACCAATACCTGTCCCGTGAGGGCGGGGTTGTTGATGCTCATGTTAAACTCAAGGCGCTGGTTCTGCGTCTTACCACTGACACCCTTGCGCACGAGGTTCACACCGTGACCCATGTCACGCACGTCATCGACACTCTCCACCTGGAACACGTGGGTCTCGTCGTTGGCGAAATAGGGATCAGCCTTGATATCCTTGGTGACATCCTCGAGTTTGGCGCCCTCTTCCAGTTCGACATACACCATGCGGCGGTGGATGCCCTCGCCCAAGGGGATGGTCATGCTCAGAGCATTCTTCACACCCTTCTTACTACGTACGCATACACTGTGACCCATCGACATGCCTGGGCCGAAGTTAGTGTAGCTCAATCCCTTAGGAGCAAGGCTCTGCATCAGGGTACGAACGATAGAGTCCGAGCCCGGATCCCAGCCAGCAGCAATCACGCTGACGGTGTTCGTCTCTTTGTTGAGCTTCATCAGACGCTCGCGATAGCCACGGATATTCGTGTGGATATCGAAGGAATCGACGGTGTTTATGCCCAGCGGGAGGATCTGGTTGGCATATTCCTCACAGCTGCGGGTAGGTGTAGCGAGGATGGCTACATCGACATCCTTCAGATCGCGGATGTCCTTCACGACGTCATACTGTGCCAATTCTGCGGGCTTGTTCTCCGCACCATTGCGGCGCACGATACCTGCCACTTCAAAATCGGGTGCTGCCTCCAGAGCCTGGAGCGCATACTGTCCGATGTTGCCGTAACCGACGACGGCTGCTCTGATTTTCTTCATATCTATAAACTATAAACTGTAAACAATAAACTTTTTATGGTTGTTTGCTCGAAATCGGTTGCAAAAGTAATACATTT
The DNA here is from genome assembly GCA_017547605.1 of Prevotella sp. Lineage (GTDB taxonomy): Bacteria > Bacteroidota > Bacteroidia > Bacteroidales > Bacteroidaceae > Prevotella. The sequence goes on along the minus strand of JAFYPG010000237.1, from coordinate 13,618 downwards.
CACTGAAACGCGTGACAATTTGACCGATAAAAACATCTAAAAACTATCATTTTGTGACAATCTGCAAGGAATGGCACCCGAAATACAATAAATTGTTACTTCCCTGCGTTTATTTAGAGGTGAAAATGTCAAAACGTAAAAAAGACATCGAATTATGATTGAATACATCAAGGGAGAACTGACCGATCTGACGCCCGCCATGGCTACGGTGGAGGCGGCCGGTGTCGGTTACGGCCTGAATATCTCGCTGAACACTTTCAGTGCCATCCAAGGCAAGAAGGAGGTGAAACTATACGTGTATGAGGCTATTCGGGAGGACGCCTATCAACTTTACGGTTTCATCAACAAGAAAGAACGGGAGATGTTCCTGTTGCTGATCACAGTGAACGGTGTGGGAGCCAATACGGCACGCATGATGCTATCGGGCATGAGTGTCGCAGAGCTCTGCAACGCCATCTCGACAGGTAATGCCCGTCTGATACAGAGTATCAAGGGTATCGGTAAGATGACGGCCCAACGTATCATCGTCGATCTGCGCGATAAGATCGTGGCTTTAGGCATCGCCGAGGAGATTCCTGCGGGCGGCACGGTGGCCGCACCTGTGAACACGGCAGTGAGGGACGAGGCCGTTGCAGCCCTGACGATGCTGGGCTTCGCACCTGCACCGTCACAGAAAGTGGTGGTAGCCATCCTCCAGGAGCAGCCCGACACTCCTGTGGAACAGGTGGTGAAACTCGCCCTGAAACAGATTAAATAAGTTTTGAGCAGACGAGTCGTTTATATCATATTGGTCTTGTTGAGCGTGGCGGCATTGGCCGTCCCTCCACAAGACGATAAGACCAGACAGGCTAAAGACGAGCCCCAGGCAATGTCGGCGCCCATGGTCGAGGATGAGTCCATCCCCGACTCTCTTTTACGCGCGCGCTGGCACATACAAAAAACTGCCCCTGTGCTCGTGGAGGACCTCGACTCGTCGGCCCTCGACCTGAAGATGCCAGAGAATATCCGTCAGACGGTGGAATATGACGACTCGGCCAATGTCTATTATGTCGGCTCGAAGATCGGTGACTCCTACCTGAACGCCCCCGTGCTGATGACCCCCGAGGAATATCGTCTGTGGGTGGAGAAGCGCGCCCTGCACGACTTCTTCCATCAGAAGAACAAAGAGAACATAGAGAACAAGGGGGAGGATAAGTTCTCGTTCTCTGATATGCACTTCGACCTGGGACCTGCCGAGAAGATCTTCGGTCCTGGCGGCGTGCGCATCAAGACACAGGGAACGGCAGAGTTGAAACTCGGCGTGACAATGAAGGACATCGACAACCCCTCACTGCCCATCCGTAACCGTAAGACGACAGCCTTCGACTTCGACGAGAAGATCAACCTGAACGTAAACGGCAAGGTGGGTGACAAGGTCAACATGAACCTGAACTACAACACCGACGCCACCTTCGACTTCGACACGCAAAACCTAAAACTGAAATACGAAGGCAAGGAAGACGAGATCATCAAACTCGTGGAGGGCGGTAATGTCAGTTTCCCCTCGAACAACTCACTGGTAAAGGGTGCCAGCAGTCTCTTCGGTCTGCGTACAGACATGCAGTTCGGTAAGTTGAAACTACAAACGGTCATCTCGCAGAAGAAGTCATCCACGAAAAGCGTCTCATCAAAAGGCGGCACACAGACCACCCCCTTTGAACTCGACGTGGCCGACTACGAGGAGAACCGCCACTTCTTCCTCTCTCACTATTTCCGTGAGCGCTACGACCAGGCCATGTCCACCCTGCCCGACCTGATGACGGGCATTGAGGTCAACCGCGTGGAGGTATGGGTAACCAATAAGTCGGGTAACACCACGAATACCCGCAATATCGTGGCTCTGACGGACTTGGGTGAGAATACACAGGTATATAACTCTTTCTGGGGGCTCTCAGGACAGCCCGTCCCCGGCAACAATGCCAACGATGAGTACTCGACCATCGTGAACAACTATCCCGAGGCTCGCGACATCGACGAAACTATGTCGGTATTATCTGCCATCCCCAATTTCGAGGTGGGTGTCGATTATGAGAAACTGTCAAGCGCCCGTCTGCTGACCTCGTCGGAATTTACCGTCAACAAGGCGCTAGGATATATCTCACTGAAGACCGGACTCCAGACAGACCAGGTACTGGCCGTGGCATACGAGTTCACATCGGGAGGTGTCACCTATCAGGTGGGAGAATTTGCCAGTGACCTAACAGAAACCTCGAAGGCCCTCTTCGTAAAGTCGCTGAAGAACACGTCGAACAATCCCTCACAGGGCAACTGGCGACTGATGATGAAAAACGTGTATTACCTCGCCTCAACGGTAGAGAAGACCAAGTTCCGCCTCGACATCAAGTTCCAGAGCGATACGGCAGGCGTCTATCTGACCTATATCCCAGAGGCACAGGTAAAGAACAAGACACTGTTGAAACTGTTGGGCTGCGACCGTCTGGATAACAACAACAAGACCAATCCCAACGGCTACTATGACTTCGTGGAGGGTTACACCGTCAACAACGGCCGTGTGTTCCTACCAGCCTCGGAACCTTTCGGCAGTTATCTGAAACAGCAGCTTGTCAAGAATGGACTCTCGGAGACCGACGCAGAGAAGTATGCCTTTACCCAACTCTACGACTCCACGAAAACAGTGGCGAAGCAGAATGCGGAGAAGGATAAGTTCATCCTGACCGGACAATACAAGGGCTCTGCGGCCAATGTCATCTCCTTGGGCGCCTATAACGTGCCTAAAGGCTCTGTGTCGGTCAGGGCGGGTGGCGTGGAACTGAAGGAAGGTTCCGACTACACCGTCGATTATTCCGCCGGTGAGGTGACCATCATCAACCAGAGTATTCTGGATGCACAGACGAATGTTACCGCCTCCTTCGAATCGAACACCGATTACGGCATGCAACGCAAGACCATGCTGGGAGTGAACTGGGAGTACGACTTCTCAAAGAACCTACAGATCGGCGGTACGCTGATGCACCTCTCGGAACAGGCCCTCACCTCGAAAGTGGTAATGGGCTCCGAACCGTTGAGCAACACCATCTGGGGACTGAACCTGAACTGGAAACAGGAATCGCAGTGGCTGACATCGATGCTCAATAAGATTCCTTTCCTCCATGTCAAGGAGCCTTCGCATATCACCTTCACGGGCGAATTTGCACAACTTATCGCAGGAACCGCCAGTGGTACCCAGGACAATGCCTCCTATATCGATGACTTTGAGAACACGAAGAACTATATCAGCGTAAAGAGCCCCAAGGAGTGGATGCTCTCCAGCGTACCCTCAACCATGCAGGAGTCGGCCGACAGGACGGGTGTCACCAGCGGCTATAACCGTGCCCTGCTGGCCTGGTACTATGTCGATCCCATCTTTACCAACCGCTCCTCCACGCTCACACCGAGCCATATCAAGAGTGACCTCGACCAACTATCCAACCACTATGTGCGTGAGGTGTATGTCAAGGAACTTTATCCCAACCGTCAGCAGAGCACCTATAACGGTGCCACTTCCAAACTCGACGTGCTCAATCTGGCCTATTATCCCCAGGAGCGAGGCCCCTATAACCTGACGCGCAACTTTAACAGCGATGGTACACTGCGCCAGCCCGAAACGAAATGGGGCGGCATGATGCGCAAACTCGACACTAACGACTTCGAACAGGCTAACATCGAATACATTGAGTTCTGGTTGCTCGACCCCTTTATCTACACTCGTCAGGACGGTACGGCCTCCGACTATAGCGGCGACCTCTATTTCAACATAGGTGAGGTGAGCGAGGATATCCTCCACGACGGCAAGAAGTTCGACGAGAGTGCCATGCCCGTCAATGGCACTGACTCCTACCTCACCACCCAATGGGGTAAGATCGGTGTGCAGACCACGGAGACCTACGCCTTCGTCACAACCAGTGGTTCACGCAACCTGCAAGATGTGGGCTTCAATGGACTTAACGACGAGGAGGAACGCGGATTCGGGGCTTACAAGGAGTGGCTCGACGCCGTCGTGAATAGCGGTCTGATCACCAACGACAGCATCATCCAAGCTTGGCGCAACGACCCTGCAGGCGACAACTATCACTACTTCCGAGGCTCCGATTTTGACAAGGAAGAGAAGAGCATCCTCGACCGCTACAAGCGCATCAACAACCCCCAGGGCAACTCCCCCGACACGGAGAGCCAGACAGAGGGCTATGACACGAGTTACAAGAGCGGCCCCGACGTGGAAGATATCAACCAGGATCATACCCTAAACGAGTTCGAGCGTTATTTCCAGTACAAGGTGCGCATCTCACCAGACATCCTCGATGCCTATCGCAACGGGGCTCCCCCTGCTGACTGTTTCATCACCGATATGCGCACCAGCAGCGTGAAGCTGCGCAATGGCGACACAACGAACGTGAACTGGTACCAGTTCCGCATCCCCCTGACAGAGTACGAGCGGAAGGTGGGCAGTATCAACGACTTCACCAGTATCCGTTTCATGCGTATGTTCATGACAGGCTTCCAGAAACCCATCGTGTTACGCTTCGGATCGCTGGATCTCGTACGCGGCGAGTGGCGCATCTACAAACAGAGTCTCTCCATAGGTGGTGCCGAGGGCGGTACGATGGAGGTGAGTGCCGTGAACATCGAGGAGAGCAACGACAAGAAACCCGTAAACTATGTATTACCCCCAGGCATCAGTCGTGTCACCGACCCCTCACAGCCCCAACTGGTGGAGGCCAACGAACAGGCCCTGAATATGGTGGTGAAAGAACTTCAACATGGGGAGTCGAAGGCCGTCTATCGCAAGACGACACTCGACCTGCGCCAGTACAAGCGGATGCAGATGTTCGTACATGCCAACCATCTGGAACCGGATGCCACCAACCTGAAAGACAACCAACTGGCCGTATTCATCCGCATGGGAAGCGACTACAAGAACAACTACTACGAATACGAGATACCACTGGCACTGACCCCTGACCGCAGCGACTACAGTAAATACTCGACCGCCGACCGCCGACAGGTATGGCCCGAGGAGAATATGCTCGACATCAACCTCGACGTGTTTACTTGGTTGAAGAAATTGCGTAACCAGGCGAAGGGACAGGGCATCGGTTCTTTCAGTCAGTTATTCACGGACTATGACCCCGACCGTCCAAACAACAAGGTCAGTATGATGGGTAATCCGACGCTTGGCGACGTAAAGGTAATGATGATCGGTGTCAGGAACATCTCCGGCGAGGTGAAGTCGGGCGAGGTGTGGGTGAATGAGCTCCGACTGATGGACAGTAATAACGAGGGCGGCTGGGCGGCCTCAGGAACAATGAACGTACAACTATCCGATTTCGGTACGGTCAACCTGTCAGGCCGCTATGTCAGTGACGGTTTCGGCGGATTGGAGGAAGGAGTCATGCAGCGCTCCACCGACAGCCAAAAGGAATACAGTGTAACAACCAGTCTGGAACTCGGCAAGTTCTTCCCCGACAAAGCGAAGGTCAGCGTACCGCTCTATTACTCCCTGACAAAGGAGGAGACCCGTCCGCGCTACAACCCGTTGGACTCTGACATGCGCCTGGAAGACGCACTGGATGCAGCATCCGACCAGCATGAGCGCGACAGCATTGAGTCGATTGCCGTCACCAAGACCACGAACTCCAACTTCTCACTCTCCAACATGCGCTGGGGACTGAAGACCAAGAAGCGTCCCATGCCCTACGACCCAGCCAATTTCTCCTTTAGTTACAGCCACTCCCACCGCTCGACATCGGGCGAGACCACCGTCTATGAGGACGAGGACCAGTGGCGCGGGGCCCTGAACTACAGCTACTCACCCGTCTATAAGACCTGGGAGCCGTTCAAGAACCTAAAAGGCAAATCGAAGTGGCTCAACTTCCCGAAGGCACTCGGACTAAACTACCTTCCACAGAGCATCGCCCTGAACACCGAGATGACTCGTAACTATTATGAGTTGCAGGAGCGCGACCTCGAGAATCTGGAAAATCAGCAGTTGCCGCTGACCTTTAACGAGCAGTTCCTCTGGAACCGTGACTTCTCACTCCGTTGGGATTTCACCAAAAACCTGCACTTCAACTTCCAGTCGGCTACCCATGCCGAAATTGAGGAGCCCTATACCCCTGTGAACAAGGATCTCTATCCTGACCGCTATTCTGCCTGGAAGGATTCCGTATGGCAGAGCATCAAGAATCTCGGTGCGCCACTCGACTACCAGCAACAGGTGACCGCCAGCTACCAGTTGCCGCTGAACAAGTTACCCATCTTCGACTGGATCAACAGCGACGCCTCGTTCAACAGCCGTTATTCGTGGGTGAGAGGAACACAGCGCAACGACGGTACCTCGTTAGGTAATACGGTAAACAGTAACCGTAATCTGAATATCAACGGCAATTTCAATATGGAGACGCTCTATAATCACGTGCCCTTCCTGAAGAAAGCCAACGACCGCTTTAAGAAGGCGATAAGCACCAATAGGACGAGCCGTACTAACACAAACAGATCAAATAAAACAAAAAAATCAAATAATCCTGACGATGATGATGACGGTGATGATGACGGTGATGATACCAAGAAGGCTCAACTCCCCAAGAACAAAAATACCTACCAGCGGGAGATTACCCTCAGTCCCGATACCACCATCACCGTGGCTCATAACAAGAACTCGAAACGTCTGATTGTCACTGCCCGCACGAGAGAAGGTAAGCCTTACGCCATCTCCTATAAAGTCATCGATGCCAACAAGATCCTTATCAAGACCCTCGATACCGTCCAAGTGAAACTCAGCATCACCGCCAAACAGCCACTGGAAAACCAAGCATGGTATAAACCCGCACAAAGCATTGCCCGTTTCCTGATGATGGTGCGTTCCATCAACGTAAGCTACCGCCAACAGTATTCGATGTTACTGCCAGGCTTCCTGCCTAATGTCGGAGATATATTCGGGCAGAAGACGGGTAGTGTGATGTCACCAGGTCTCGACTTCGCCTTTGGCGTCATCGGCGACAACTATATTGACAAGGCCTTGGATAACGACTGGTTGCTGAGAAACGACAGTGTGTCACAGCCTGCCACCGTCAACAGTTCCAACGACCTCCAGTTGCGGGCCGTGGTAGAGCCACTGCGCGACCTGAAGATCGACCTCAATGCCTCGTGGACGGACAACCGCGCCAAAAGTATTCAGTATATGTACGCGGGTAAGCCGACGACCTATAGCGGTTCGTTCAACATGACGACCATCTCACTGAAGGGTTCCCTGGCAGGAATTGGTGATGCCAGTTCTGGATATCAGTCGGATGTCTTCGACCATTTCCGTGCACTCATCCCAGAATTCCAGCAGAAGGTACAGGATCAGTATGCTGGGGCACCTGGAACATTTGCCGATATCAATCCTTACGGTGCCGACGTTCTGGTACCTGCCTTCCTGTCAGCCTATACCGTCGGAGCAGGGGAGTCATTGAGCATTTTCCCTGCCATCACAAGGATGCTTCCCAACTGGACCATCAAATACAGTGGCCTGTCGAAACTCACGTGGGTACGCGACCACCTGAAGAGTCTGAACCTGAACCATGCCTATAAGAGCGTCTATAGTGTCGGCGGTTATGCTTCCTACAGTTCTTGGCAGGAATATATGGACGGACTGGGCTTTATCACCGACCAGACGACAGGCGGTCTGCAGCCCTCTTCAATGTATAACGTCTCGACGGTGAGCATCAACGAAGCCTTCTCTCCCCTGCTCGGTGTCGATGCCACATTCCAAAACAACCTGACGGCCAAGATTGAATACCGTACCACCCGCGTACTAAGTCTCTCGATGACCAGTGTCCAGATCAACGAGGCCCTCAGCCGCGACTGGGTAATCGGTCTGGGGTACAAGATCAAGGATCTGCAGATATTCAACAGTACAGTGAACAGAAAGATCAAGGGTACCCAAAAAAAGAAGGGTAAAGCCAATGACGACAATAAGTCAGACAATTCCAGCAAGTCTGGCGTGAACCACGACCTGAACCTACGACTCGACGTCTCCTTCCGTGATCAGGCTTCCATCACGCGCGACATCGCCTCGGGAGTGTCTTCGGCCTCCAGCGGCAACAGCGCACTGAAGATCTCCTTCATGGCCGACTATACCCTCAGCCGACTATTGACGCTTACCGCCTACTACGACCAGCAGACAAATACCCCATTGCTCTCCAGCAGTAGTTATCCGACAACCACGCGCGACTTCGGCCTCTCCCTGAAATTCTCACTGACACGATAACAAAAATCCCCGCCGGTCAGCGGGGATTTTTGTTAGAAGATCCTTGTTAGAACTTATAGTCGAGGCCTATGCCGATCACGTGATTCGTGCGGCTGTAAGTATCAGTGCCTGTATAGGGAGTACCCTGATAATTGGCCTGTGTCTTGTTGTAATCACTGTAGAGTGAGCAGAAGTAACTCACGTTGAGGCGCATCTTCTCATTGATATTCCAAGCACCGCCAAGACCAACACTATAGCTATCGCAGGCGAAGGAGGTGTTCTGCTGGTAGCCGTCGCTAAGACCATAGTCTGTACGCTGGCCACCGCAACTGACGGTGAATTTATCGTTGATGTCATACTCTACACCAGCGAGGATCTCGTGTGTACCGTGGGTCAATTCCTTCTGACGGTCGCCATACATCTTGGCATGCTTGTCGTCAAAGAAATGATATTCGAGGGCAGCGCGGAGCTGTGGGGTGAAGTTATAACCAACGGCCACTGTGAGCAACGACGGCATATCGTAGCGGATACTTTCATCGGGCAGGTAAGGCTTTACCTTACCAGCCATATCCTCACCCACAGCCTGCGAGAGAGCAGCGATGGTATTCTCATTGCCCAACTGTTCTGCCAAAGCCTTCACATCGGTGGATTTCTCCTGTCCGGCCATATAGATAGATAGTTCTTGCGTGTCGTTCTTTGTATTGATTTTTGTACGCAGCTCGTAGCGAGCGGCGATGGTCAGACGCTCGTCGTGGTAAGCGAAACTAAAAAGAGGAGTAAAGCCCCATCCACGCTGAATGCAGTCGAGATGCAGGTTGATATAGTCAGCAGATCCGACGCTGGCAGGACTGACGGCCTCGACAAAACCACGGTTATAACCGTCGTAGTAGTTGGCACGGATACCGAAGGCAGCAGAGAAGTTGTCATTGATCTTACGGGTGATGTTCAGTTGTCCGCCATAGATATACTGCTTACCTTTCATATTGGCGATATAGGCATAGGGATATTTACCTGCTTCATCTGGCATCAATCCTTTCGATGCAAGCATGGCACGGATGGGCACCTCGAACATGGGGATACCCTCGTCGTACTCCACGAAACCACCACTGCCCACGATGCCAATCATCGAGGAGAAGGCCCAAGAACCTTTTTTATAAGAAGCGAAGAGGGCGGGTACGATGGGAGCCGAGGCTTTACCGTTGTACTTCTTGTCGAAACCAACACCCAGATAGCCTGGAATATTGGTGTGGATGTCGCGGTTTTGCCAAGGTTTCTGGAAGTTGAGCGAGAGTTGGAAACCCTCATGGGTCCAAGCAAGACCCGCAGGATTGGAGAAAGTTGCATCAATCTCCGTGGTGGCACCGCGTGCAAACATACGGTCGAAGGCGATGTGATAGTTGGTATTGGTCATTAGACCGCCAGCATGGGCGGCTGTCAGTGTAAAGGCGCAAAGCGCCGTCAACAATAATTTTCTCATCATTTCTGTCGATTATAATGGTTTCTGGCTGCAAAGGTAGCAAGAATTCCGCTAATAACCGAAAAAATGATGAGAAAAATACGCAAATCGGACACAAGCGTTTACGCAGTACGCTCGCGGAAGCGTTCCAGCAGCCACTCTTTCTGCTCGGAAATAGTCATGTGGCTGTTGTCCAGTTCGATAGCGTCGTCGGCCTTACGCAAGGGTGACACCTCGCGATGGGAGTCGATGTAATCGCGCTCCTGCACGTTCTTCAATATATCGTCGTAGTCGGCAGGCATACCTTTGGCCTTCAGTTCATCGAAGCGACGCTGAGCGCGTACCTCGGCTGAAGCAGTGACAAAGACCTTCAGTTCGGCATCGGGGAACACAGTAGTGCCAATGTCACGTCCATCCATGACGACGCCCTTGTCCTTGCCCATCTGCTGTTGCTGGGCAACCATGGCAGTGCGCACGAATCCAACGGCGGCAATAGGACTGACATGGTTGGACACCTCAAGGGAGCGGATCTCATCTTCCACACGCTCGCCATTTAAATAGGTGTCGGGGCGTCCTGTCTCCTGATTAAACTTGAAGGCGATGTGGATGTTGGACATCTCAGCCTCTAGTTCAGCGGTCTTCACGCTACCGTCCTCATCGAACAGCCCGTGACGCAGGGCGTAAAGGGTGACAGAGCGGTACATGGCGCCCGTATCCACATAGACATAGCCCACCTCGCGGGCGAGGTCCTTGGCCATGGTGCTCTTTCCACAAGAGCTATGACCGTCGATGGCAATGGTAATCTTTTTCATAATGCGTATGATATATTAATGAGTATTGATGATGCACTAACATGATACTTGCCGTAGGCCACATGGAGTTTGAAGCGCTCCATACTGAGACCAGCACCGAGGGATAGCCCCGCACCGTGGGCGGAACTGCCGTCACCATCGCTGATTTTCATCTGGCTGGCGCGACGGAAATTATAACCTGCCGCCACATAGATGTTATAGCCCAGCAATATATCGGCTCCCAGGGCCAGGTGACGACTGAAGCCCTCACTCCAGTCCGTCAGTCGGCTCAGTGTAGCGGAAAAACGCAGGGGCGAATGCCCTATGCGTTTGGTAGCCCCCAGTTGCAGGTCAAAGGGGATACGCTCGAACTCATTGTCGTAAGCCTTTACTTGTCCACCAAGATTACGGGCAACGGCGGAAACACTCAGGTCAAGATTCTCATTGTAGTAGTTTGCCCCAAGGTCAACACCGACAGCAATGGAGTTATAACTACCGATATAGGACGTGATGAATTTGGCGGTGACACCGCCACTGATCGTGCTGGTGAGAGCGTAGGCAAAGGTGCCGCCAAGGGCGATGTCACGGGCGGAAAAAGTACCGAGTTCCTGATTGTCAGTAGTGGTTTCCTTCATCGATCCATAGTCCATATACTGTGCCGTAACACCCCATGTACCTCTCGCGCCAGCAGCCCTCAGGAAAGAGGCGCTGGCTGTCTTTGCGCCCTCCATATAAGTCATGAAGTTGAGGTTGATAGTGCGGTCACTCACGTCATTGATAAGAGCGGGGTTATGGAAGATGAGAGTAGCGTCGTCTTCAACGAGAGAGATATTCTCGCCGCCGAGGGCTGCCACATGGGCACTGACGGGCAGTCGCAGGAAGTTGTAAGCCGTCTGGCTCTCTTGAGCAACTGTAGGTAAAGGTAAAAAGATCAAAGAGTAAAAAGGTAAAAGTAGTGGTAGCCTGTGCCACCACTTACTTCTACTATTCCTGAAGAACCAACACTTTTCACTCATTTTCATCAAAAACGGTCGCAAAATTACGAAATAATTCTTAATATCACCACCTTTTTGGCCTTTAACTTTTTTACCTTCTTACTTTTTTGTGTATCTTTGCACTCACTTTTAGTTAATAACGGAAGAATCGCGTTTTTATTATGGAATCGAGGAAAACTCACGAGGCGGATCTGGAAAGACAGCAGGTACAGAGGTTCCTGTTGGGACTGGTCATAGTACTGGCCACCTTGTTCGTCGCCTTGGAATGGAATAGTTCCGACAGTGGCTGGGCTTTCTTCGATACCGACGAAGATCTGGAGGCAGAGATGGACCTCTCACCGCTGAAGCGCGACAAGGATGAGATACCGATGATGCTCCCACAGGAGAAGGTGGAAGAACTGCCAAAATCAGAAGAAATTCGTCTGGTGGATGAGGACGTGGAACTGCCTCAGGAACAGCCTGAGCAACAGGAAATCATAGAGAAGCCTAAGATGGCTGACGAAGAGGAACAACCAGAGGTGGTGGATATGTATAACGAGCCCGTGGATTTCCGTGTGGTGGAGGATCTGCCGCAGTTCCCCGGTGGTGCTGCAGAGTTTATGAAGTGGCTGACAAAAAACCTGAAATATCCTGTCTTAGCCCAACATACAAAGACCAAAGGCCGTGTAGTGGCACAGTTCATCGTCAATACCGACGGTACTGTCTCCGACCTGGAACTGACGGAACATCTGGACTCTTCATGCGACAAAGAGGTGTTGCGGGTGCTCAGGATGATGCCGAAATGGCAGGCGGGGATGATGAATGCAAAACCCTGCCGTACGAAGGTATGTATTCCGATAGTTTTTAATATGTAACGATATGTATAGTTCAGAAGAATTACTCAAGAAGGTAAACGAGGCCCTTAACGGTCTGGTCTATGACCGCCAGCCCGTCACTTTGTACGACCCTATCAAGTATGTACTCTCCCTCGGAGGTAAACGTGTACGCCCCGTGCTGATGCTCCTGGCGTATAATCTCTACAAGGAGGATCCCGAGAAGATTATGACGCAGGCCATCGCACTGGAGACCTATCATAATTTCACGCTGTTGCACGATGATCTGATGGACAATGCCGACATGCGGCGCGGCCATGAGACGGTGCACAAGAAGTGGAACCCCAACCAGGCCATTCTGTCGGGTGACACCATGCTGTTGCAGGCCTTCCAGCGCATGGGACAGTGTGAGGCCAACAGACGACAGCAGGTGATGGACCTTTTTATGGAAACAGCGCTGGAGATTGGCGAGGGGCAGCAACTTGACGTGGAGTTTGAGTCGCGTAACGACGTGACGGAGGATGAGTATATCGAAATGATCCGTCTGAAGACGAGTGTGCTTTTGGCCTGTGCCCTGGAAATCGGGGCTATTTTGGGTGGAGCCTCCGAGGCCGATCAGGAGAACCTGTACTGCTTCGGAGAACAGATCGGCCTCGCCTTCCAGTTGCAGGACGATCTGCTTGACGTGTATGGCGACCCGAAGGTGTTCGGCAAGAACATCGGCGGCGACATCACCTCGAATAAAAAGACCTATATGCTCATTAACGCCATAAACCAAGCCGATGCTGCCCAACGCAAAAAACTGATGAAGTGGATCGAGGCTGCGACATTCGACCGCAACGAAAAAGTGAAAGCCGTAACACGACTTTATGACGAGATCGGCATCCGTCAACTCTGTGAGCAGAAGATGGAAGGATGCTACCAACTCGGTCTTCAGCATTTGGCTAAGGTCAATGTCAGTGAAGAGCGCAAGGCTATCCTGAAGAATTATGCCGCTGCCATGATGAAGCGCCAGAGTTAAAAGGCATGAAGTTCGTTGATACCCATTGCCACCTTGACGGGGATGAGTTCCGTGAGGACCTCGAAGCCGTTGTTTCCCGAGCCCGTGAGGCTGGGGTGTCAGCAATAGGCGTGCCAGGCATCGACCAGAAATCGTGCGAGACAGTAATGGATGTTTGCCGTCGCTATCCTGGTTATTGCTATCCGATGCTTGGCCTCCATCCCGAGGAAGTGCGCGGAGATTGGGAGGACTCACTGGGGACGGTTCTGAGTGAGTTCACCGTACAGCGAACTCACTC
>JAFYPG010000236.1 GCA_017547605.1 Prevotella sp. | reverse complement strand
GATGCTCTGAAGATTGACCGTGGTGACGGGCGCGACCTGATTGTCGAGGTGCAGCAGCACATCGGCGAGGATACGGTGCGCTGTGTGGCTATGGACAATACCGACGGCTTGCACCGTGGACTGGAGGCGATCCCGATGGGCTCACCAATCGTGATGCCTGCCGGCGATCAGATCAAAGGTCGAATGCTGAACGTGATCGGACAGCCTATCGACGGTATGAACCCCCTCGACATGGAGGGTGCCTATCCCATTCACCGTGGTGCTCCCACCTTCGAGGAACTCTCTACGAAGAAGGAGATCCTCGCGACGGGTATCAAGGTGATCGACCTGCTGGAGCCTTACATGAAGGGTGGTAAGATCGGACTCTTCGGAGGTGCTGGTGTGGGTAAGACAGTGCTCATCATGGAACTCATCAACAACATTGCCAAGGGACACAACGGATTCTCCGTGTTCGCTGGTGTAGGTGAGCGTACCCGTGAGGGTAACGACCTGATCCGTGAGATGATCGAGTCGGGTGTTATCCGCTATGGTGAGAAGTTCCGTAAGGCCATGGACGAAGGCAAGTGGGATCTTTCACTCGTCGATCCTGAGGAGTTGAAGAAGAGTCAGGCCACCCTGGTGTATGGTCAGATGAATGAACCTCCTGGCGCCCGTGCCTCTGTGGCCCTTTCCGGACTGACGGTAGCCGAGGGCTTCCGCGATGGAGGTGGTAAGGACGGCGGTGCTGCCGATATCCTGTTCTTCATCGACAACATCTTCCGTTTCACGCAGGCAGGTTCCGAGGTGTCGGCTCTGTTGGGTCGTATGCCTTCAGCCGTAGGTTACCAGCCGACGCTGGCCTCTGAGATGGGTACGATGCAGGAGCGCATCACCTCTACGAAGAAGGGATCTATCACCTCCGTACAGGCTGTGTATGTGCCTGCCGACGACCTGACCGACCCTGCTCCTGCTACGACGTTCACCCACCTCGACGCTACGACGGTGCTCGACCGTAAGATTGCTGAGTTGGGTATCTATCCGGCTGTGGATCCATTAGGTTCTACCTCTCGTATCCTCGATCCGCTGATCGTGGGTAAGGCCCACTACGACTGTGCCCAGCGCGTGAAGGAGATCCTCCAGCGCTACAAAGAGTTGCAGGATATCATCGCCATCCTCGGTATGGACGAACTCTCCGATGAGGATAAGTTGACGGTGAACCGCGCTCGTCGCGTACAGCGATTCTTGTCGCAGCCGTTCTCTGTGGCCTCTCAGTTCACAGGTCTGCCTGGTGTGATGGTGCCCATCGAAGATACCATCAAGGGCTTCAACGCCATCCTCGACGGTGAGGTGGATGATCTGCCTGAGCAGGCCTTCCTCAACGTGGGTACGATCGACGATGCGAAGGAGAAGGCAAAGAAACTGCTTGAGGCTGCAAAGGGATAAAACATTAAACATTAAAGATTAAACATTAATCGTTTATGTTGCAGCTGAGAATAGTTTCGCCCGAGAAGGTTGAATACGATGGAGCGGTTGAGAGCGTCCTGGTACCTGGTACCGCAGGACAGTTCGAGATCCTCAACGACCACGCACCTATCATCTCTACGCTTCAGAAGGGAGTGGTGGAGTATGGGAACCAGGAAGGGAAGGTGAGCCTGAACATCCTTGGCGGGTTCGTGGAAGTGCAGAAGAATGTGGTAAGTCTCTGTGTAGAAATTGACAAGTAAGCATCATGGACATCAATAAGTTGAGCGTCAGTTATCTCCGTCAGGAACTGTATCTGTCCGTAGGACTGTTCCTCATCGCCCTCCTGGTGATGCGGGTCTGGTTTGTTGACGGTCTGCTCACGCCTGCCATCATCGCTACGGTCTTCACGCTGGTCGTGAGTGCTGTCATCGCTCTGGTATGGCGTCGCGTAGCGAAACGCTCTCCTGAGAGTCTGCCAACGTTCTTTACGGCTGTATCGGGTTTCCGACTGCTGTTGGCGCTGGCCGTGATGTTCATCTATTATCTGGTCTTTGGCCGGAGTGCCATGCTGCTGTTCTTCGTGGTGTTCATAGTGTTCTACTTCGTATCACTGGCTCACCACTCCATCTTCTTCGCCAGAGTGTCTAACCGTTCCTGACGAATAGAATTGCTTACACATATTTAATAATAATGAAACAACTAAAGTCGATAATCCTCCTGATGATGGTAGCATTGCTGCCGATGCCCGCTTTGGCGGAAGAGGGTGGTGAAGGCGAGAAGATCAACATCCCGGAGATCGTTCTCGAGCACCTGGCCGACTCGTATGAGTGGCACATCGCCTCTTACCAGGGTAAGCATCTGAGCATCCCGCTGCCCATCATCATCCGTAGCGGAAATACGGGAGAATGGCACGTCTGTACGGCTCACAGTCTGCCCGAGGGCTTCTTCTTCAGTGAAGAGCACCACGGGAAGATCTACGAACGTATGGCCGATGGCAGTGAGGAGCGTCCCCTCGACCTGAGCATCACGAAGAGTGTGCTGCAGATCTGGATCGTGGTGGCCATCCTCATCATCGTCTTCCTCTCCTGTGCCCGCTGGTATAAGAAGCACGACGTGAAGGACGATGCCCCTGGTGGTTTCGTCGGAGCCATGGAGATGATCGTGATGATGATCCACGACGACCTCATCAAGTCGTCGATCGGAGAGAAGCATTACAAGCCGTATGCACCCTATCTGCTCACGGTGTTCTTCTTCATCCTGACGTGTAACCTCATCGGACTGATCCCGGTCTTCCCAGGTGGTGCCAACGTGACGGGTAACATCAACATCACCTTCTTCCTGGCCCTGTGCACGATGTTGGTCATCAACATCTTCGCTAACAAGGAGTATTGGAAGGAGATCTTCTGGCCTGAGGTACCCCTCTTCCTAAAGGCTTATCCTGCGCCAGTGATGCCCCTCATCGAACTCTTCGGTGTCTTCACGAAGCCCTTCGCCCTGATGATCCGTCTCTTTGCCAACATGATGGCAGGCCATGCCGTGATGCTCAGTTTCACCTGTGTGATCTTCCTCGGTTGGTCGATGGGTGTCGGATTCGGTCTCGGCCTGAACGCCTTCAGTATCCTCATGCTGCTCTTCATGAACCTGCTCGAGTTGTTGGTGGCCTTCGTTCAGGCATACGTCTTCACCATGCTGAGTGCGGTGTTCATCGGCCTTGCCCACAAGGAACACCACGCGGAGTGAAGATGAAACATTAAACATTATTAATAACTTAAAATTTTAAAATTATGATTTCAGCTTTATTATTGGCCGCAGAAGGTCTGGCTCAGCTGGGCTGCGGTATCGGTGCAGGTATTGCAACAATTGGTGCAGGTTTGGGTATTGGTAAGATCGGTGGCAGCGCCATGGACGCTATCGCCCGTCAGCCCGAGGCTACTGGTAAGATCCAGACGAACATGATTCTGACCTCTGCATTCGTCGAGGGTTGTGCCCTCTTCGCCATTGCAGCTTGTGCATTCCTGATCTAAGAGACATTCCATCAAGTCAGTAACTAAAGAAAGTTTCGAATGGATTTCAGTAAACTGCCAGCAATCCTCACGCCCGATCTGGGACTCTTGTTCTGGATGTTCCTAGCGTGTGCGGTAGTGTTCTTCGTACTCGCCAAGTACGGATTTCCCGCTATTACCAATATGG
>JAFYPG010000235.1 GCA_017547605.1 Prevotella sp. | reverse complement strand
TATTGTTGCAAAGCCAACAGTTGTTCGATGGTCTCGCGAGAATTACTCAGGCGTGGTACCTTGTGCTGGCCACCGAGTTTACCGCGCAGTTTCAGCCAGTCGTTGAAGAGGTTTGGCCGTGCCTCGACAATCTCCAAGTGCTGGAGCGTGATGTCCTTATAGCGCTTCGCCTCGTAGTCGCTGTTGATCTCCTGCAGGTGCTTGTCGAGCAGGTCGGCGAACTGCTGGAGGTCTGTGGGACGTTTCGAGAACTCAATGAGCCACTGGTGACGGCACTTCGCCTTCTCGTCCATGAACACGGGGGCTGCCGTATATTCCAGTACCTCGGCACCCGTCTGCTCACAGGCGTAGGCCAGACCCTGTTCGGCGTTATCGACGATCAACTCCTCACCAAAGGCATTAATGAAGTGCTTCGTACGTCCGCTGATAATGAACTTATAGGGGTTTATGGAGGTGAACTGGACGGTATCGCCGATCTCATAGCGCCAGAGACCGCACGAGGTGGAGATCACCATAGCATAGTTCTTGCCGGTTTCCACAGCCCAGAGGGGCACGGGATCGCCACCCTCCATCGGGATAAACTCATAGAACACCCCGTAGTCGAGCATCAACAGCATCGCCTTGTCGTCAGGATCGTCCTGAATGCCAAAGAAACCCTCGCTGGCATTATAGGTCTCCATATAGTGCATGTTAGGCGAGGTGATCAGGCGCTTGTACTGTTCACGGTAGGGTGTGAAGGCCACACCACCGTGGAAGAACACCTCGATATTGGGCCACACCTCTTCCAAGTGTGTCTTACCCGTCAGTTCCATCATACAGGTGAGCACGGAGAGCATCCATGAGGGCACACCGGAGATATTGGTGACGTTCTTGTTCATGGCCTCTTCGGCAATTCGTTCACGCTTCACCTCAAAGTCGGAGAGCAAGGCCGTCTGTTTCTTCGGCACGCGGACAAAATTTACAAGGGGGTTGATGTTCTCAATCAGGATGGCACTGAGGTCACCTACCAGAGAGTCTTTCAGATTATAGTTCGGTGCATGACTACCACCGAGGATGAGGCCCTTGCCGTCGAACATTCTCGACCTGGGATTATTCCGCAGGTAGATGGCCACGGAGTCACGTCCTCCGGCATAATGGATCTTCTGCAGACCTTCAGGACTGACGGGGATAAACTTCGACTTGTCGTTGGTGGTACCCGATGACTTCGCATACCACTTCACCTTGCCAGGCCAGAGGATATCTGCCTCACCATGACGCATACGGTCGATATCACCCTTCAATTCCTCATAAGTATTGACAGGCACCTGACCGATAAAGTCATCGTAGTCCTTGATACTGCCAAAGGCATGGTTACGTCCGAATTCCGTATCACAGGCTGTCTCAATCAAATGACTAAGTACTGCCCGCTGTAAGGCCTCGCCTTCATGCTGGTACTTTTCCAAGGCATGTTGGCGGGGTACGAATAGTTTTCCAACAAATTGAGTCAGGCTCATTTCTTTGCGCAATTTTGCTGCAAAATTACGCTAAACTTTCGTAATAGGGGAAAAAATTACGATTTTTTTATATAATAAGGTATAAAGCTGTCTTCCCGTTTAAAGCATAGCGAGCGCTTTGTTCTCGGCGTCTTCCATGATCTCGCGCTCACCAGGACCCTTGTCATTGATGCCGCAAAGGTGCAGGATGCCGTGGATAATCACGCGGTGGAGTTCTTCGTCGTAGGGACGGCCGAATTTGTCGGCATTGGTGAAGACGGTGTCAAGCGAGATGACGATATCGCCGCTGAGCGTATGTTTTTCCGTATAGTCAAAAGTGATGATGTCGGTATAATAGTCGTGACCCAAATACTCGTTATTCACCTCCAGGATCTTGTCGTCATTGACGAACAAATAGCCGATTTCACCGATCTTTTTGCCGTATGACTCCGCCACACGACGAATCCAGTTGGATGTGTCACGTTTCTTGATGTTGGGGAACTTCACCCCCTCTGCCTCGTATGTAATCATCTGCTTTTCACTTTTTACTCTTCACTTCCTTTTCGGCAGAAAAGGACTGACATCGACGCCGAAGTGCGACAGTTCGCGCAGGGCACTCGACGACACGCTGGCCAGTTCTGGTTCCGTATAGAGCAGGATGGTCTCGATGCCTCCGAGTTTGCGGTTAAAGTCCGCCTGCCACTGCTCATACTCGAAATCGCTCACGGTACGTACGCCTTTCACGATGAATTGGGCATTTTCCGCCTTGGCAAAGTCCATCGCCAGTCCGTGGTAGGGCTTCACCTCAATGCGCTTATCGTCGGCATAGAGGTCGCGGATGGCCTGCATCCGCTCTTCGGCAGGACGCATGTTCGGCTTATGCACATTGTCACCCACCACACCGATGACCAGACGGTCGAACAGTGGCAAAGCACGGCGCACGATACTGTCGTGGCCGATGGTAAACGGGTCGAAACTCCCAACGAATATTCCTGTTCTCATGAGTCAAATAGGTTTGGTTCCATGATATTGCCCCCATAGGGGTTGCGGCCGAAATGCTTATAGGCCAGTTCCGTCACCATACGGCCACGGGGCGTGCGCTTGATGAAGCCTTCCATGATCAGGAACGGCTCATAGACCTCCTCAACGGTACCGGCATCCTCACCGACGGCAGTGGCAATCGTCGTGATACCCACAGGACCGCCTTTGAACTTGTCGATGATCGTCAATAGGATCTTATTGTCGATTTCATCGAGGCCATACTTATCGATGTTCAGGGCCGCAAGGGCGATCTTTGTAATCTTGGTGTCGATACGTCCATCGCCTTTCACTTGGGCGAAGTCGCGCACCCGGCGCAACAGGGCGTTGGCAATACGGGGCGTACCGCGTGAGCGACCAGCGATCTCCAAGGCCGCATCCTCCGTGATGGGCACGCCGAGGATACGGGCAGAGCGCTCTACGATGGTTTGTAGCGTCTCTGGCTCGTAATACTCCAAATGCATGTTGATGCCGAAGCGGGCACGGAGGGGAGCCGTCAGCAGACCACTACGGGTGGTGGCACCTACGAGAGTAAAGGGATTCAAGTCTATCTGGATACTTCTTGCCGAAGGACCCTTATCGATCATGATATCGATGCGGTAGTCCTCCATCGCGGAATAAAGGTATTCCTCCACGACGGGCGACAGACGGTGGATTTCATCGATAAAGAGCACATCGTTCTTTTCTAATGAGGTGAGGATACCTGCCAGATCTCCTGGTTTGTCGAGCACAGGACCAGAGGTGATCTTAAAACCCACACCGAGCTCATTGGCGATGATATTGCTCAGTGTGGTCTTTCCCAGTCCAGGAGGACCGTGCAACAGTGTATGGTCGAGGGGCTCGCCACGATATTTGGCAGCCTCCACGAACACCTGCAGGTTTTCCACGATCTTCTTCTGTCCGCTGAAATCGGAGAAAGCCAGTGGGCGCAGGGCGTTCTCAAAGTCCTTCTCGCCTTGGGAAAGCCGTTCCTCGCGTATGTCAAAATCTTCGTCTATCATACAAATATTCTGCTATCGGTTGCAAAAGTACGAAATTAATTTGTAATTTTGCCCGCTGAATCGAAAAAAACTGAAAGATATGTTGAAGATATTGCAACAGACGAGCCGTTGGCTGGCTTCTAACGCGTCGCTTTTCATCATTGCCATCGCCGTGTTCACTTTCTTTGTGCCTGATACGTTTGGGTGGGTGAGAGGTAACACGCAGACCGTCATCCTTGGTCTGATCATGCTGACGATGGGACTGACGCTGACGACGGAGGACTTTAAAATTCTGGCCCGTCGTCCCCTTGATATCCTGATAGGTGCCTGTGCCCAGTTCTTCATCATGCCTTGTGTGGCCTGGCTGTTGGTGCGCGTGTTCCATTTGGAACCTGCCCTGGCACTGGGAATCCTGTTGGTGGGCTGTTGTCCTGGAGGTGTGTCGAGCAACATCATGTCCTATCTCTGTCATGGCGACGTGGCCTTTTCCGTCGGCATGACCTGTGCCTCTACACTCTTGGCGCCCGTGATGACACCGTTGCTCATGGAACTGACGGCAGGAGCCATCATCGAGATCGACACCATCGGTATGTTCCTGAATATCCTGATTGTGACGATTATTCCCGTTGGAATCGGTTGTTTTCTGAATTACACCTATTCCCACAAACCGAGTTTCCCCACCATCCAGTCGCTAATGCCTGGTATGAGCGTTATCTGTCTGGCCTGTATCGTCGGAGGTGTCATATCTACCGTCCATGATGCTCTGATTGCCCGTGGACTGTTACTCTTCGTATGGACCTTCGCTGTGGTGTTCTGTCACAACTCCCTGGGTTATCTGTTAGGTTGGACGTCGGGAAAACTGGCGGGCTTCAACACGGCCAAGAAACGTACCATCTCTATTGAGGTGGGCATGCAGAACGCAGGACTGGCCACCGTCTTGGCCTCCACGTTCTTCGCTGCCCAACCGCTCTCCGTCCTGCCCTGTGCCATCTCCTGTGCATGGCACTCGATTAGCGGCACGATTCTCGCTGGTATCTTCCAGAAATGGGATGAGCGAAAAGGTGTCAGGTTTTCTGCCTGACACCTTTCTATCTTACACCGCCGCCAAAGCCACCGCCAGAGAAACCTCCTCCGCCGCCCCAGGAGGCATGGCCTCCGTGACCCGAGGAACGGGCCTCGCGCTCGGCTTCCCGCTGTGCCTTGCTCATGGCGGCACGGGTAGTGCTGGAGTGCATGGTGGAGTAGATTGTCGGCAGAGTCCTGTCATCGGCCATCTGGTTGGCCACCTGATCCATGTTGAAGTATTCAGGATTGATCTTCTTCATATCCCTGATCACCTGGTCTGCGATGCCGAAGAGGGTGGCATAGATCATATAGTCCTTCCAGAGTGTCACTTCCTGCACATGCCGCTCGTCGATGAGCGAGAACTCCTCCAGATATTTCCTCAAACCGAAAACCTGGCGCACGTCCTCCAGTTCATTCTTGTAGTGCGAGATGCTGGTCTTGGTGTGGAGGGTCGTGATAAACGAGTCGGTGATGCTCTGGTTGTATTTACTCTTCATATACGACTTCAGTTCCTTTGGCTCAAGGATGGTGTCGTTGCCAGCCGCCTGCTTAAAGATGTTGTGCACCTGTTTCAGTAGTTTTGGCTGTTGGTCGCTATCCTTCAGGTCATGGATTACGAAGTTCTGTACGAACTGACCTTTGGCGTTCTGACTCTGCTCGATGGTGATCGCCCCCAGATTGATGAGTTCCAGGATACAGGCGGAGAGCAGGTTGTTGTAGTCGGTGTTGAAATACTTATAGGCATTCAGCACGTCATTCACCCGCTGTAGATTACCGTCGTATGGGATGTCACGGTACCACATCAGGTCCTTCTGGACCTTCCTTCGTGCGCGCCATACATATATAATATATCCGATGAACAGAAGGAGGGGGATGATGATGATGCCTATCAATAAGGCTATCAGGGCGAGGGTATCCTTCCACGTCCACTCGTCCTCATCGACATAGTCGCTGCCTTCAAAGGCGAGATTCTTCACCTGTTCGAAGGTCCCCTCCCTGACATCTGCGGGCTCGAACATGCCTTTGTTGAACCGTGCCATGATGATCAGCGCACTGCGGTTCTCGAAGGGTTCACTGCTCTCAGCCGTGATCTGGTAGTTCATGAAGCCCACCTCACCATTGTAGCGGAAGCCCCAGATACCGGTGTTTTCGGCTGTAAACTGCAGGGTGTCCTCTGGCTCTATGGTCAGTTTCACGTGGTCGGGCAGGGGAGAGATGCCTTGGGCCACGAACATATAGTTGAAGCCGTCGGCATCCTCGTAGCCTTTCACGAGGTTGGTCACGGTGTAACTCGTGACGTATGTGCGCTCGCCGCTGTCACCAAGTCCCCAGCACAGTTCATAGCCGTTATGCTTGTTGACGATGCCACATTTGCCCGCCTTCCAGTTCCGGCTCTCGTTAATGTCCCAACTGCCGATATTCGTGAATGTTTGTTCGCTTTCATCCGTCACCGTGAGGTCGCGCACCTCGCTGCCGTTCAGGTTGCCGATGGGGATATAGCACTCCGTGCCCTCCGAGTCGATGCTCATCTGGCGGGTCTCAATGATACGGGCATCACCGTTCTTCGACAGTACCACTCGGATGCTGAGGTCATGGAGTTGTGGACGTGCACTTAAAGGTAAAAAGGTAAAAAAGTAAAAAGGTAAGATAATCCCCCACTTTAATACCTTATAATTTATAATACTCTTCATTTTTTACTTTTTTACCTTTTTACTTTCTTATTTTTTGAAAGCTTCATCGAGGTTCGGATAACTCTTTTTCTGTTCTTCGTCAGCCTTCAGGTAATCCTTCGGGTCAAAGTGGAGCATGGAGGCCACGATGCTCGACGGCCACTGGCGCACCATACGGTTCATCTTCGTGGCGGTGTCGTTGTAGATCATACGCGACATGCGCACATTCTCCTCATATTGTTTCACGCCATCCATCGTCTCCTTATAAAGACTGGCGGCTTTCAAGTCGGGGTACTGCTCACCGATGGCGATCAATCGTCCCATCACCTGACTCAGGGCGCTCGACTGTTCGTTGACGGCCTCGGGTGTGTTCACCTGTTCACCGCGACGCTGCTTGATGACTTCGATCAGTGTCTCCGACTCATGCTTGGCATACTGTGCTGCCGTCTTGGCCAGTGCCAGTACGGCATCCCAACGGCTGTTCAACTGAACCTCAATCTGACTGAGGGCATTCTTACACAATTCATCCAGATTCACCAGCGAGCGCTGGGTGGAGATGAAATAACCAATGACGATGACCGCCAAAACGATAATAACAATGATTGTAATGCTCATAATTTTAATGAATTTAGTTCTTTGGGTACAAAGGTACAACTTTTTTGTGAAATGTACCTATTTTTTCGTTTTATTATCATTTTATATTTTTTTTAGATTTGAAATGATATATCGTATTGGGAAATTTTGTACCTTTGCAACCGATTCGGGTTTTCCAAAACGGACAACTTTTGACAAGCCGAAATCAAAAAAGTTTCCCAAAACGGATAACTTTAACCTATGGCAGTCGCATAAACATTAACAAACAATACAATGGAGATTAAAAACTTTACCATCACCAAACGAGACGGGTCACAAGCCCTTTTCTCTCTCGACAAGATTATGAATGCCATCGTGAAGGCGTTCGATAGTGTGGAATGCCCTGCCGATCTCGGAACCATCTCCAAGATCATCAGTCATCTGGATATCCACGACGACATCACCGTGGAGAATATCCAGAATCAGGTGGAAGAGGCGCTTATGCGCGAAGGCTTCTACCAGGTGGCCAAGTCGTTTATGCTCTACCGTCAGGCTCACACCGAGGATCGTGAGACACTGGCCAAGTTGCAGTTCCTCTCAGAGTATTGTGAGTCGGTGAATGCCGCCACAGGTTCCAAGTATGACGCCAACGCCAACGTGGAGCACAAGAACATCGCCACGCTTATCGGCGAACTGCCCAAGTCGAACTTTATCCGTTTGAACCGCCGTCTGCTCACCGACCGTATCAAAAAGATGTACGGTAAGGAACTGGCCGACGAATATATCAACAAACTGACCCACCACTTTATATATAAGAACGACGAGACGTCGCTGGCCAATTACTGTGCCTCAATCACGATGTATCCTTGGCTCATCGGCGGTACCGTTGCCATTGGCGGTAACTCCACGGCTCCCACGAACCTGAAGTCGTTTGCTGGCGGTTTCGTTAACATGGTGTTCATGGTCAGTTCGATGCTCAGCGGTGCCTGTGCCACACCAGAATTCCTGATGTATATGAACTACTTCATCGGCAAGGAGTACGGTGAGGACTATTGGAAGCGTCCCAACGACCAGGCAGACCTTTCACTGAAGAAGCGCACCATCGACAAGGTGATCACCGACTATTTCGAGCAGATCGTCTATACGCTGAACCAGCCCACGGGTGCCCGTAACTATCAGGCCGTATTCTGGAACATTGCTTACTACGACAAGTACTATTTCGAGTCGATCTTCGGTGACTTCTACTTCCCTGATGGCTCCAAGCCCGACTGGGAAGGTCTCTCCTGGTTGCAGAAACGCTTCATGAAGTGGTTCAACAAGGAACGTACGAAGACCTTGCTCACCTTCCCTGTGGAGACTATGGCTCTCCTGACTGACGAGAATGGCGAGTGTCGCGACAAGGAGTGGGGCGACTTTACTGCCGAGATGTATAGTGAGGGCCACTCGTTCTTCACCTATATGAGCAACAATGCCGACTCGCTGAGTTCTTGCTGCCGCCTGCGCAACGAGATTACCGACAACGGCTTCAGTTATACCCTCGGTGCCGGTGGTGTATCCACAGGCTCGAAGTCCGTGCTCACTATCAACCTGAAC
>JAFYPG010000234.1 GCA_017547605.1 Prevotella sp. | reverse complement strand
GGCCTTCTTCCACGAGGAACTCCATCTGCCCCGTCAGCGTGCTACGTGGATCCTTACGGTGGTTTGTTCCGTCATTGCCGTGTTCTGTTCCCTCTCAGTAGGTGCTTATACCAGTCTGCAGGTGTTCGGTCTGTCACTGATGGATGCCTGCGACTTCCTCACGGCTAAGTTGATGCTGCCTGCAGGTGCCTTCTTCACGAGTCTGATCATGGGCTGGATGGTGGACCGCAAGATGGTGCAGGAAGAATTTACCAATCACGGGACCATCCGCGAATCCTTCTTCCACGCCTATCTGTTCTCTGTGCGCTATATCGTACCGCTCTGTATCGTTCTGGTCTTCCTGCATCAGTTCGGGATCCTATGATCCGTGAGTTCTTCTATCTGCAGAAGTCTGACCGTAAGGTAATCCTTACCTTGTTGGTGGTGATTGCCATTGCCTTGGGGGTGATCTTCCTGACAGGCGGTGAGAATGAAGAGTCGAACGCACTGACACCAGCCGATACGTTAAAGAAAGACTCTTCCCGTCACCGACCCTATTACCACCGTGATACGGTTTATGTCCGTACGAAGGTCATTTATCGTGATCGTCCTGGCGATGCTGGCAAGCGTGTGTCCTCCCGTTCTTCCTCCGAGCCCCATGATTCCTTTGTCCCCCGTTATCCCGTGAAGATCCATGAGGGTGAGCATGTCATTCTGAACACCGCTGATACCACAGTCCTGAAGACCATCCCGGGCATCGGCCCTTATTTCGCCCGTAAGATCGTGCAATATGGCGAACGTCTGGGTGGCTATGTCAGTGTGGATCAATTGGATGAGATTGAGGACTTCCCCTTGGAATCGAAGCGATATCTGGTCATCCAGAATGCCCAGCCCCGTAAGTTGAACATCAACCAACTCTCGCTCAACGAACTGAAACGCCACCCTTACCTCAACTATTATCGGGCCCGTGCTATCATGGACTATCGTCGTCTGCACGGTCCCATCCAGTCGCTCGACGACCTGCGTCTCTCCAAGGACTTCCCACAGGAGGTCATCGACCGTCTGGCGCCTTATGTTGCATACTGATTTGTTAATAAATCATAGCGAATGCTTGGAATTCGCAGAAATGTCGTATATTTGCAGAAGAAACTAAAAACTAAGGAAATATGTTTGGATCATTGTTGCTGTTTGGCATTGGAATGCAAGAGATACTGGTTATCGCGTTGATCGTGCTGCTGCTCTTTGGTGGCAAGAAGATTCCTGAATTGATGAAAGGTCTTGGCAAGGGTGTCAAGAGTTTCAAGGAGGGGATGAACGAGGTGACGGATCTCTCGAAGGACGAGAAAAAGAGTGAAGAGTCGGAGAGATGGGAAGGTGAAAAGTGAGACCCCGCCAATGACCTTCTGGGATCACCTCGACGAACTGAGAGGGGTGATTATCAGGGCTCTCCTTGTGACAGTAGTGGCTGCGGGAGTGGCTTTCTGTCTGAAGGACGAGTTGTTTGCCATCGTACTGGCGCCTCGCTCGAGCGACTTCATCACCTACCGCCTGATGGGCGTGGAGCCGTTTAGCATCTCCCTGATGAACACAGGACTGACGGAGCAGTTCATGATCCACCTGAGGACGGCCTTCTATGCGGGCATCCTCGTGGCACTGCCCTATACGCTCTATCTGCTGTTCCGCTTCGTCTTACCCGCGCTCTATGACAATGAAAGGCGTTACGCCACGGCACTGGTTTCCAGCGGCTATGTGATGTTCATGCTGGGCACCCTGCTGAACTACTTGCTGATCTTCCCGCTGATGGTGAAGTTCCTCGGTACGTATCAGGTGAGCCCCGATGTGGCGAACATGCTGACGATCCAGTCCTACATCGACACGCTGCTGATGATGAGTCTCGTGATGGGGATTGTCTTCGAACTGCCAGTGGTGAGTTGGCTCTTAGGCCGGATGGGACTGGTGAATGCGCAGATGATGAGCCAGTGGCGGAAACATGCCATCGTGGCGATCCTGGTGGTGGCAGCCATTATCACACCGACGACGGATGCGTTTACGCTCTTCATTGTGGCCCTGCCAATATGGTTGCTCTATGAACTGAGCATCCTCATTGTTAGAATTAATGAGTAATTAGTAATGAGAAATTAGTAATTGTGATTACTTCTAAAGACAGGTGAGAAGTGTAATAAATAGGTAAAGATGAAATATTGAATTGTAACATAAAAATGGATGAGATGAGGAATAGCAAGAGTAATCATAATTACTCATTACTCATTTCTAATTTCTAATTTAAAAAGACTTATGCTAAGGAAAATCAGGACAATCCTCGCAGTGGTGTTCTTCGCACTGATCACCCTGCTGTTCCTCGACTTTACGGGTACAGCCCACCACTGGTTGAGTTGGATGGCAAAGATCCAGTTCCTGCCAGCCGTCTTGGCGCTCAATGTGGGCGTTGTCGTGGGTTTGGTGCTATTGACGCTCGTCTTCGGACGCATCTATTGCTCTGTCATCTGTCCGTTGGGCGTCTTCCAGGATGTCCTTGCGAGACTGCGTCGGAAGAAGAATAAGTACAACTATTCAAAAGAGGTGAAGTGGTTGCGCTACCCCGTGCTGGTGCTCTTTGTCATCGCCTTGGTGGCAGGCGTAGGCGCTGTGTTCCAACTGCTGGCGCCCTATAGCAGTTATGGCCGTATCGCCACGATGATCTTCCAGCCCATCTGGATGCTGGGCAACAATGTCCTGGGGACGATTGCTGAACGGGCCGACAGTTATGCTTTCTACACTGTTGATGTGTGGATGAAGTCGCTGCCCGTGCTGGTCATTGCTTTAGTGACGCTGGTGATCTTGTTCACCCTTGCCTGGCGTGGCGGACGAACCTACTGTAACACCATCTGTCCTGTTGGAACGATCCTCTCGTTCTTGGCGCGCTTCTCTTTCCTGAAGATCCGCTTCGATGCAGATAAGTGCAAGAACTGCTCGATGTGCTCGAAGAACTGTAAGGCCGCCTGCATAGACTATAAGACACACAGTGTCGATTACAGTCGCTGCGTGGTTTGTGGTAACTGTATCGACAAGTGTAAGTTTGGGGCGCTGCACTACGATAATAAGCGCATCCATCAGAAGGCTCAGGCCGAAGGCCGTACTGTCGATGCCTCGAAACGCTCTTTCCTTGTGGCCACGGCTCTTGCTTCTACTGCTGCCCTCGCCCAGAAGAAAGAGAAACTGATGGATGGCGGACTCGCAGAACTGGAGGATAAGGTGACTCCTGAGCGCCAGACGCCACTCACGCCTCCTGGTTCGCAGTCTTTCCAGCACTTCGCCCAGCATTGCACGGGCTGTCAACTCTGTGTCTCGGAGTGTCCCAACGATGTGCTCCGTCCCTCTACGGATCTGATGCACCTGATGCTGCCCACGATGTCGTATGAGCGTGGTCATTGCCGTCCTGAGTGTACGCGCTGTTCGGAGGTTTGTCCTGCTGGCGCCATCAAACTGGTGGATAAGCCTGAGAAGTCTTCTATCCAGATCGGTCATGCCGTCTGGATTAAGAAAAACTGCGTGGTTCTGACGGATGAGGTGGAGTGTGGTAACTGTGCCCGCCACTGTCCTGCCGGTGCCATTGAGATGGTGCCGCTTGATGAGAATGATGAGGAGTCACCCATGGTGCCTGCCATCAACGAGACTGCCTGTATCGGCTGTGGTGCCTGTGAGTATGTCTGTCCGTCGCGTCCGTTCTCGGCCATCTATGTCGAGGGGCACGAGGTGCATAAGCATATATAATGAGGAATTAGAAATGAGAAATTAGAAATTATGAATACTTCTAAAGACAAACATATATCGAGACGGAGTTTCCTGAAGCTTTTTGGAGCAGGGACTGTCGCCACTGCCGCTACGCTGGCAGGCTGTAAGAAAGGTGATAAGGCTGGGGAACAGGCCGCTGAAGAATACAAGAACCAGGTGGAGCCGCCCGTAGGTAAGATGACCTACCGTATCAACCCCAAGACCAAGGAGAAAGTGTCGCTCTTAGGCTATGGTATGATGCGCCTGCCTACCAAGGACAGCAATTCTGCCCGTGAGAGCCAGACAGAGATCGATCAGGAGATGGTAAACCGACAGATCGACTATGCCCTCGAGCACGGACTGAACTATATCGATACGTCGCCCGTCTATTGTCAGGGTTTGTCGGAACATGCCACAGGCATCGCCCTCAGCCGCCATAAGCGATCAGAGTATTTCGTTGCCACGAAACTCTCCAACTTCAACCGCGACTATTGGGCAGCAGACAAGGCGAAGGAGATGTATCATAACTCCATGAAGGAGTTACAGGTCGATTACATCGACTATTATCTGCTGCACGCTGTGGGTGGCTCGATGGAGGAGTTCAATGGTCGCTATGTCGATAACGGCATCATGGACTACCTGTTGAAGGAGCGTGAGGCAGGTCGTATCCGTAACCTCGGCTTCTCGTTCCATGGTAAGCAGGAGGTGTTCGACGAGGTGCTGGCCATGCACGACAAGTATCATTGGGACTTCGTGCAGATCGAACTCAACTATCTGGATTGGAATTACGCCAACGAGATCAAT
>JAFYPG010000233.1 GCA_017547605.1 Prevotella sp. | reverse complement strand
GCTTCTTCATGGGTACCAAGTTCGGTATCTTCAATTACGCCACGAAAAAGAAGGGTGGCTACGTAGATATTGACGAATTTAAATACACAAAACAATGAAAAAGACTTTATTATCAGCCGTATTCTGCTGTCTGGCCCTGACGGCCACAGCTCAGACAACCAGTTTTAAATATCCTTTCCAGAATCCAGCCCTCTCGAATGAGGAGCGCGTGGAGAATCTGCTGTCGCTTCTGACACCAGAGGAGAAGGTGGGACTGATGATGAACAAGTCGGTCTCTGTGGATCGTCTGGGACTTCCTTCTTATAACTGGTGGAGTGAGGCCTGTCATGGTGTGCGCCAAGGCGGCTATACTGTTTATCCCCAGCCCATCGGAATGGCTGCGGCCTTCAACGAGAAATTGGTGTTTGACGTCTTCTCGCAGGTCTCCGATGAGGCCCGTGCCAACTGGAACCGTACGGATCACAATGATCCCAGTCTGTTTAATGTACCTCAGGGTGCTATCTACTATCCTGGCAATCCAGAACTGACCTTCTGGTGTCCGAACGTGAACATCTTCCGTGATCCGCGATGGGGTCGTGGACAGGAAACCTGTGGTGAAGACCCTTATCTGAATGCCGTACTGGGGGTACAGACCGTGTTGGGTATGCAGGGTAACGATGACCGTTATTTCAAGACTCACGCCTGTGCGAAGCACTATGCCGTACACAGTGGTCCGGAGCCCCTGCGCCACTCGATGAACGTGGAGCCCACGAACCGTGACCTCTGGGAGACCTATCTGCCTGCCTTCAAGGCACTGGTAAAGAAAGGTAACGTACGTGAGGTGATGTGTGCTTACCAGCGTTTCGAGGGGAAACCCTGTTGTACGAGTGACCGTCTGCTGATTGATATCCTGCGCAATAAGTGGGGTTATGATGCAATCGTGCTCACCGACTGCGACGCTATCAATAACTTCTTCAACAAAGGTCAGCACGAGACACATAAGGACGGGCTCTCTGCTTCGGTGGATGCTGTGCTGAATGGTACCGACTTAGAGTGCGGTAAGGTGTTTATGTCGCTTGGTGAAGGTCTGAAGAAAGGCCTTATTAAGGAGAGTGACCTCGATGCACATCTGCGCAAGACGCTCATGGGACGCTTCGAACTGGGTATGTTTGATCCTGCCGATATGCTGCCGTGGGCGAAACTTGGTCCTGAGGTGATTAGCAGTGAGGGAAACGATGCGTTGGCGACACAGGCGGCCCGTGAGTCGATGGTGCTGTTGGAGAACAAGGGTGGGGTGCTGCCCCTCTCGAAGAGCATTAAGACTATCGCCGTGTTAGGTCCTAATGCCGACGATGTGGAACTGCTGAATGGTAACTATGGCGGTACACCTACCGACAACCATAAGCACTCACTGTTGGAGGGTATCAAGGCCGCTGTACCTGGTGCGAACATCATCTATCAGAAGGCTTGTGAACTCGACGATGAGTATAATACCATTCACCACCTGAAGGACTTCAATGGTGGTAAGGGTGCGAAGGTGGAGTTTTGGAATAATAGAGAACTCGAAGGCGAACCTGCAAAGACAGAGTATCATAACGAACTAAACTTCTCGACCTTCGGAGCCTGGGGTTTTGCTCAGGGTGTGAGTCGTGATTCGCTTTCTGTTCGCGTGAGTGGTGAGTATGTCGCCGACTTCACTGGAGAGATGAAATACACGCTGATGACAGATAACGGCTATGTGCTGAAGGTGAACGGTGATGTGGTGGAAGAGGCGCAGCCTGGTGGCCGTCGCTTCTTCGGCTTCGGACGCAAGCCGGAATATAAGTCGTTCCCTGTAGAAAAGGGTAAGACCTACAATATCGTCATTGAATACAAGCACGGCAACGGACAGTTCGCCATGCTGCGTGGTGACATCTGTGAGCGCAACCTCGTGGACTTTACGGCACTCGCCAATGAGGTGCAGGCTGCTGACGCCATCATCATCATCGGTGGTATCTCTGCCCAGATGGAAGGTGAGGGTGGCGACAAGAAGGACATCGAACTACCCAAGGTGCAGCAGATGCTCGTGAAGGCCATGCACCAGACGGGTAAGCCCGTGATCTTCGTGAACTGCTCAGGCTCTGCCATCGCCTTTGGCAGTGTGGAGGGTGAATACGATGCTTTGTTG
Organism: Prevotella sp.; assembly: GCA_017547605.1. Taxonomy (GTDB): domain Bacteria; phylum Bacteroidota; class Bacteroidia; order Bacteroidales; family Bacteroidaceae; genus Prevotella. The sequence goes on along the minus strand of JAFYPG010000233.1, from coordinate 3,280 downwards.
CAGGCCTGGTATGCAGGACAGGGTGGTGCGAAGGCACTCGCCGAGGTGCTCTTTGGCGACTACAACCCCGGTGGCAAACTGCCAGTGACGTTCTACCGCTCGAACAACGACCTGCCCGATTTCCTTGACTACTCGATGAAGAACCGTACCTATCGTTACTTCACGGGTGTGCCTCAGTATGCGTTTGGATATGGATTGAGTTATACCACATTTAATGTGGGGAAGGCAAAGATGACTGCCAAGCACGCTAAGACAAACAAAACAAAAGCTTTCACCGTTGTTGTCGTTCCTGTTACCAACACCGGCGATCGTGAAGGTACAGAGACCGTTCAGGTCTATGTGAAGCGCCTTGACGATCCAGGAGCCCCCATCAAGGCTTTGAAGGGTTTCAAGAAACTGACGTTGAAGCCTGGTGAGACAAAACGTGCTGTGATTCCCCTTACCAGTGAGGCCTTCGAGTACTATGACGAGATGATTGACGAACTGGCCGTGAAGCCTGGTCGCTATCAGATTCTCTATGGTACCTCGTCGAGAGATGAAGACCTGAAAGCGATGGAGTTTAGTGTGAAAGATTAAACATTAAAGATTAAAAGTTAATGAAGAAGATATTCATAATAGGACTGGGGTTGATGCTGGCATTCTCGACGGCACAGGCCCAGACGGTGACCAGTCCGAACGGAAAGGTGGCAGTGATTCTGGAACTGATAGAGGGAGGACAGCCCTGCTATCGCGTGCTCTATGAAGGACAGGACGTGATAGAGCGTTCGGCCTTGGGACTGAAAACCAATATCGGCGACTTCACTCAGGGACTGGTGCTGAAGGAACTCACGCAGAAGGCCGTCAGCGACACCTACCAGTTGCGTAACATCAAACAGAGTTGTGTGGATTACGAGGCCACGGAAGGAGTGGCTATCTATGCCTTGAAGGACAAACCCGAGATGCAGGTGATGGACATCATCTTCCGCGTCAGCGATCGTGATGTGGCGTTCCGTTACAGGATCCAGCCTCAGAAAGAGACGCGTGTGTGTGTGGTGACGGAGGAGGCCTCGAGTTTCGCACTGCCAGAGGGAACGACATCGTTCCTCTGCCCGCAGTCGAAGCCGATGGGAGGTTTCGCACGGACATCACCCAGTTATGAGACGCCTTATACCTGTGATGAGCCTGTGGGTAAGAACGGCTGGGGTGAGGGTTATACCTTCCCCTGTCTGTTCAAGACGGCACAGGAGCAGTGGGTACTCATCAGTGAGACAGGTACCGATGGCGGTTATGTAGGCTGTCGCTTGTTGAACGAACAGGGCGGTACCTATCGTATCGGTTTCCCACAGGCAGGCGAGTTAAACGGTGCTGGTGCCACATCGGCTGCCGTGGCCCTGCCCTGTGAGACACCTTGGCGTACCATCACTGTTGGACCTCTCGCCAACATCGCAGAGACCACTGTGGCCTTCGATCTCGTACAACCAAAATACAAGGCCTCACAAGAATATGTCTATGGTAAGGGTTCTTGGAGTTGGATCATCGGTATGGATCCCAGTTGTAACTTCGATGAACAGAAACGCTATATCGACTTCTCCGCGGCGATGGGTTACCAGAGTGTGCTCATCGATGCTTTCTGGGATCAGCAGATCGGCTATGAGAAGATTGCTGAACTGGCCCGCTATGGTAAGGAGAAGGGTGTGGGTATCTTCCTGTGGTACAACTCGAATGGTGCATGGAACGATGCGTTCCAGACGCCTATCGGTAAGATGAACAACAGTCGCATCCGTCGGGAGGAAATGCGCTGGATGCAGGAGAACGGCATCCGTGGTATCAAGGTCGATTTCTTCGGTGGTGACAAACAACCGATGATGCAACTCTACGAGGATATCCTCAGTGATGCCAACGACTTCGGACTGCTCTGTATCTTCCATGGTTGTACGCTGCCGCGCGGTTGGGAGCGTATGTATCCTAACTATGCGGCCTCTGAGGCTGTGCTGGCCTCCGAGAATCTGCATTTCGGACAAGGTGCCTGCGATGCTGAGGCTTATAATGCCTGTATCCATCCCTTTGTGCGTAATACCGTGGGATCAATGGACTTCGGTGGCTCAGCCCTCAATAAGCGCTATAGTGCGGATAACCAGCATGGCACCACCCGTCGTACGTCGGATGTGTTCGCCCTCGCCGTGGCCGTACTCTTCCAGAGTGCTGTGCAACACTTCGCCTTGGCACCCAACAATCTGGATGATGCGCCTGCATGGGCCATCGACTTCATGAAAAGTGTGCCAACAACGTGGGAGGAAGTGAAGTTCATCGACGGCTATCCTGGCAAGTATGTCATCCTTGCCCGCAAGAGTGGGGGACGCTGGTATGTCGTAGGTATCAATGCAGAGAAAGAGACGCTAAAGAAGACGATCACCTTACCGATGTTTGCCGCCGGCAGCACCTTGCAAGTGTATAGCGACGACGCCCAACTCAATGGTAGTGTGAAGACCGTCAAACAGAACAAACGTCAGCAGCTATCAATCACGATTCCTTGTAATGGGGGTATAGTCGTGACAGAATAAAAGTTCTGGATTTATTTGGGCAGTTCAATGATGAAGCGACATCCAGCAATGTAACTGGTGTCGAGGGAAAGTTCGCCTCCCAAGTTGTTGATATGGCGCTTGGTGAGGGCGAGCCCGAGACCCAGACCTTCGGACAGGTCATTGACTTTGGTAAACAGTTCGAACAGGCGGTCGCTGTCTTCTAAGGCAATGCCAGGACCAGTGTCTTCAACAACAAAACGGACAAAGGAACCAATCTCTGTAACCCTCAGTGATACGTTCTGACCGTCGGAATATTTGGCGGCATTGTAGAGAAGTTCTCGGATGCTGCGTATCAGGTAGAGACGGCTGGTGTTGATGCAGAAGGTATCAGGTACATCGGTCGTAAACCTGATGGGCAGGTCTGGGAACAGTACTTGGATCCTGGTGATGCACTCAGAAGCCACTTCGTTGCATGGTACTTCCTCATCTTTGCTCGTATAGATTTCTTCTGTAATACCTCTTGCGGAACTGTCGAAGAGCATTTGTACCATACGTTTGAGAATGATGGCGTTGTGCCTCATCATATCCGTGATGCTTTTGGCCTCTTCTTCCGGCAACTGTTTCTTGTTATCGCCGATGACCTGCGCGAAGCCCATAATGATGTTCAAGGGTGTACGGATCTGGTGGGAAACATTCTGGATGAACAAAGATTTCTGCTTGTCAGCTTCTTTAGCCAGTTCACTGGTACGTGCCAACTCTTCGTTGCGTTGTAAGGTTTC
>JAFYPG010000232.1 GCA_017547605.1 Prevotella sp. | reverse complement strand
TACGGCAGACTTCCTCGGCATAGTCGTTGTATTTCTCTGACAACGGCAGGATAGCCACTTGCTCGGGTGTGAGCCAGAGGGGGAAGTGACCGCTGGTGTGCTCGATAAGCACAGCGCAGAAACGCTCGAGTGAGCCGAACGGAGCACGGTGAATCATGACAGGGGTCTTCTTCGTGTTGTCCTCGTCGGTATATTCGAGTTGGAAACGCTTCGGCAGGTTGTAGTCAACCTGGATGGTACCCAACTGCCAACGACGACCAATGGCGTCCTTGATCATGAAGTCGAGTTTCGGACCGTAGAAGGCGGCCTCGCCCAGTTCTACCTTAGCGTTCAAGCCCTTCTCCTGACATGCCTCGACAATGGCCTTCTCAGCCAGTGCCCAGTCTTCGTCGGTACCTACGTATTTCTCGTGGTTGTTGGGATCGCGCAGCGAGATCTGTGCCTCGAAGTTGAATCCGAAGGCTGAGAGCACGACGCCGATGATATCCATCACGTTGAGGAATTCCTGCTTGACCTGATCGGGACGGCAGAAGAGGTGGGCATCGTCCTGAGTGAACGAACGTACACGGGTGAGTCCGTGGAGTTCGCCGCTCTGCTCATAACGATACACCGTACCGAACTCTGCGATACGCAGGGGCAGATCCTTATAACTGCGGGGCTTATTGGCGAAGATCTCACAGTGGTGAGGACAGTTCATGGGTTTCAGCATATACTCCTCGCCCTCCTCGGGAGTGGTGATGGGACGGAAGGAGTCTTGTCCGTAGTGGGCATAGTGGCCAGAGGTGACATAGAGGCTCTTACCGCCGATATGCGGGGTGATGACCTCCTGATAGCCATAACGCTTCTGAACCTTACGCAGGTGGTCCTGCAGGCGCAGACGGAGATCGGTGCCCTTGGGCAACCAGATGGGAAGGCCCTTGCCCACCTTTTCGGAGAACATGAACAGTTCCATCTCCTTACCGATCTTACGGTGGTCGCGCTTCTTGGCTTCCTCGAGCATCTCCAGATACTCATCGAGCATCTTCTTCTTGGGGAACGAGATACCATAGAGTCGCTGCATCTGCTCGCGGCTGGCATCGCCACGCCAGAAAGCACCAGCAACGGAGGTCAGTTTGATGGCCTTGATTTCGCCAGTGTCCACAAGGTGCGGACCACGGCAGAGGTCGGTAAAGTTACCCTGCGTGTATGTGGTGATAGAACCGTCTTCGAGGTCCTGCTCGATGTGCTCGCACTTATAGGTCTGACCATCGGCAGCAAACTGCTTCAGCGCCTCTGCCTTGGCCACCTCCTTGCGAACCACCGGCTCTTTCTTGCCAGCCAGTTCCTTCATCTTTGCTTCAATCTTGGGGAAGTCGCTCTCCTTGATCATCTCACCGTCCTTCAGCAAGACATCATAGAAGAAACCATTCTCCACGGCAGGTCCGAAACCAAACTGGATACCGGGATACAACTCCTGCAAAGCCTCTGCCAACAGGTGGGCGGAGGTGTGCCAGAAGGTATGCTTACCCTGCTCGTCGTCAAACTTATAGAGTTCAATCTTCGCATCCTCGTTGATAGGACGATTCAACTCTACGGTCTCACCGTTTACACCGCAACTTACAACACTGCGTGCGAGAGCCGGAGAGATGCTCTCTGCAATCTGAAAACCAGTCACGCCCTGCTCATACGAACGAACAGATCCGTCTGGGAAAGTAATGTTAATCATATCTACAATATATGTTTGAGTTTAAAACGGGCACAAAATTACAAAAAAACTAAAAGACAACGTCGTTTTTTACTTTTTTACCTTTTTACTTTTTTACTTTTTAACAATCTTCCTCGAAGATTGGCCCTGCTTCACGATATAAACTCCAGGACGAAGTCCTTCCAGGTGATCCCCACAGGCCTGTCCAGAGAGCGTAAACACCTCATACGGCAGGTTCATGTTCACCTCCACCTCCTCGATGCCACTGGGCACATAATGATATCCCAACCGATTATCCATCCATGCCAGACGCTCTTTCATAAACCTGCGCACATTCTCCACCTCTGCCGCATAACTGCCCCAAATCTTCGGATTCATATGCACCTTCGTGTTCAAAATGGGCCAGCGCATGAAGTTCAACGTCTGAGAGGCCGCGAGTTCAGCCTCCATCTGGTCGATATAAGCCACCAGACGCTCCTCAGTAAGGTCGGCATGACGGGCCTTGTCCCAGATGTCAAGGAGCATGGTTTGAGATGTTTGATTCCTCAGTACGAAAAGATCCGCCAACTCTCTCATGGTACCCGCATAACTGCCCCCACTGCGATAGATATAATCTTTCTTGCCACAGACAGGATAGGTACGATAGTCATTGTCGAAAGCGATGTCAAAATCCCACACAGGACCCGTGTACATCGTATCATCATCCCGTTCCTTATACATAAACACACTCCAGTAGGTATCCGTATTACCCGAGAGTTCCCCCACAAGGAAATGTCTCAGGAAGGTGTTCTTGTCCAGATAACGGTCCAGGTCATTCTCCATCTTGTTGAAATATGCCCTGATATAATTGCGCTGGTCAACGGTGATAGAATCCTCCTGAGGCGACTTGATGGTCACGGGATTACGACTGTTCGACCTGAACCACGAATTCTCCCTATCCGCATAGGCATCCACTTCCACCAGATAACCGCCTGTCACAGCCACTCCGGAATTATCCTCTGGTTTCATCTCAGTGATCGCCACACGATCCTTATGCACCTGAACTTGGTCACAGAGCTGGTAACAGCCCTTGTACTCACCATTCAACATGACATCGACGGCTGTGCCATAAGGCGTATAGGGCATCCCCAGCCATTTACTCAGTTGAAAGGCCAACAGGTTACGCATCAGTGTCTTGTCACCATAATTATTGATCAACGTCCACTTCCTGGCCTTGGCTGGTGCATCAAGCACATGCTGTTTCTCGTCAAACTTGATGCGATAGGGCTTCTTGGGGAAATCGCGCGAGGCATTGCCGCGTTCTCGCGTCGTACCTGGTTCTGAAAGTAGTTTGGTACCTCCATCAGAAATGATGGTCAACTGCGATACGATCTGATGTTCTTTGTCGGGTGGGATCACCCCATCTTTCGTATGGATACTGACGGTAGGCAGATTGGTGATCTGATACAGATGACTGTCATCCCCCGCTCCTGCATGACCATAGAACTCCAACTCTGCGATGTTACAACGTGCGTCTGAAGGACCGACATATCTGACATATCTGAAACCTCTCGAACAATCCACATCCGCATACGACATCTGTCCGATCTTACCTTTCTCAGTAATGAGATACAGGGGCAGGGCATCCATGAAATCCGCCCTGTTGGCTCCCTCAAAGACACCCAGGACGACTCTGCCCTCTCCCTGACCATCGTTTCTGGGCGACCAGCCCACGCGAGTGATCACATGAGCCTCACCCAAGTCGAGTCCTGCCCATGTATAACTCCTGTCATACGAGGCGAAAAAGGTATTGAGATCCCCATCAAAAGCATCTTTGCAGGTATTGACCTCTGTCGTTCTGCCATTGGTGCTGTAATCCACAGAGACCTCCGTACCAATAACCTGACCAGTCAACAGGTCATCAGCAGAGACAGTCCCGCAGAGGTTCACCGACAATATCAGGGAAAAAAGTCTGAGGTCTTTCATCATCACTGATACTTCTTAATGACACTATAGGCCTGGTAAAGTCCTAACTCACCCGCCTT
>JAFYPG010000231.1 GCA_017547605.1 Prevotella sp. | reverse complement strand
GTGCCCTTCTGTAGCATACCTCAGCCATCAAGTACTGTCCCTGACGATAGTACGACACCCCACGCCAACGATTGGCATCGATGGCAGACAGTTTCCCTTCCATCTCCAGGCTGTCAGTCACCTCGCGCATGCGCTCATACTCCTTATGCGTGCCGATATCGAAGATGATACTATCGGCCACACTGGCCTGCGGCTCCTGTATCGACACCTTATGACAGGATGCCGCCACAAAGAACAGTATGATAGCAATGGGAATAAAACGTGTAATCCTCCTCATATTTCATTATTTACATAGTTTGCAGCCTTCGCATTTGTTGAGTTCGCCTCGGAAACGTTTCTCTACAAGATAGTGGAGGCGATCGCGAAGAGGTTCAAGTTGCATGTGGTCAATGACTTCATTGATAAAGGCATTCTGCAACAGGAGCTTAGCCTCATTGAGAGAGATACCACGCTGACGCATATAAAAAAGGGCGGCGTCATTGAGTTGACCGACGGTGGAGCCATGGGCACACTTCACGTCGTCGGCATAGATCTCCAGCATGGGTTGGGTGAACATGTGGGCCTCCTTGGTCGCTGTCAGGTTCTGGTTAGTCATCTGCGACGAGGTCTTCTGGGCGCCATGTTCTACCAGCACACGCCCCGCAAAGGCACCAACGGCCTTATCATCGAGCACGTATTTATAGAGTTCGTTCGAGGTGCAATGGGGCACCTTGTGGGTGATCAGCGTATTATTATCGACATGCTGTTGCTTATCGGCAATCACACAACCATAGCACTGACACTCGGCCCCCTCGCCAGAGAAGGTCAGGTCGAGTTTATTGCGCGTCGTACCATTGTGCAGGGTGATAACGTTATGGTTCACGCGACTGTCACGCTGCTGATCGATATAGACATTGCTTACACGGACATTCTTGGCATGGGTTTCCTCCAGACAATAGAGATCGAGGGAGGCGTTGTCGCCCACATAAGCCTCGATAACCTGTGTAGCGAGGAAGTGACGATCATCGGCAGCATGATCACAAAAGAGCATCTTCAGTTCTGCACCTTCCTCCAGGACGATGAGCACGCGACGATTCACCATTAAGTCGGACACCTGGCGCTGAGCGTTACTGGGCGTGGCCTTCAGAATATTGATGACCTGGATGGCACGATCCACTTTGACGTTCTTGGGAACATACACCAACAGACCATCCTGCGCCAGCATGGTGTTGAGAGCCGTGACGGCATCCTCACTGGTCTTGGCCAGTTGGGCGTAGTATTTGGCGATAAAATCGGGATTTTCGCACAGCGAACCTACGATCACCCCCTCTGGCAGATGCGCCTGAGGCATGGTCTTGTTATAAAAGGCATCGTTGACCACGAAATAGAGTGAGGTGGAGAGGTTAGGTACATCGCAACGGAAGGCCTCGTAAGGATCGACAGGGATTTCGAGACGGTTCAAATTAACGCCATAGTCAGGTGCAAAGAGCTTCTGCAGGTCGGTATATTTATACCGCTCCACCTTGGCTATACGCCGAGCCTCTTCATGTTCGGAAGAGCCGATACTAGCATCGCTCTTCTCTCGCTTAATCGGAGCCTTTTTCGAGGGGAAGCCCTGAGCCTTGAAGTCGTCGAAAGCCTTATCCCTAACGGCGTTCATCGCCTCAGGCGCATGATCGAAGATCATCTGCCGAGCCTGCTCGTAGAGGTCGATGTACTGTTGTTCACTTGAAGTAATCATAATTACTAATTCCTAATTTCTAATTACTAATTAAAATTACTCCTCTCCTATCTCTTCCTTGATCCAGTCATAACCGTGCTCCTGAATCTGCTTGGCAAGTTCAGGACCACCCGTCTTGACAATACGGCCTTTATATAACACATGCACGAACTGTGGACGGATCATCTCCAGCAGACGGTCATAGTGGGTGATAACGATGCACGAGGTCTCTGGTGTCTGCAGTTTGTTGACACCCTCTGCCACAATGCGCATAGCATCGACATCAAGACCAGAGTCCGTCTCGTCGAGGATGCTTAACTTCGGCTCCAGCATGGCCATCTGGAAAATCTCGTTACGTTTCTTTTCGCCACCACTGAATCCCTCGTTCACAGAACGGTTAGCCAGTTTAGAGTCGAGTTCAACAATCTTTCTCTTCTCACGTTGAAGCTTCAGGAATTCGGCAGCGTTCATAGGCTCCAACCCCTGATACTTGCGCTTCTCATTGATGGCAACCTTCATGAAGTTGGTCATCGACACACCAGGTATCTCCACTGGATACTGGAACGACAGGAAAAGTCCCTCATGGGCACGATCCTCTGGTTTCATCTCCAACAGGTTCTTGCCATTGAAATACGCTTCACCTTCCGTCACCTCATAGAGCGGATTACCAACGAGCACAGCGCTCAGCGTACTCTTACCAGAGCCATTAGGTCCCATGATGGCATGCGTCTCTCCGTCGTTAATTACGAGATCAATGCCCTTCAATATCTCTTTTTCGCCTATCTTGGCGTGTAAGTTGCGTACTTCTAACATGAATCATTAAAGATTAAACATTAAACATTAGCCTACCGTGCCTTCAAGAGAGACGGAAAGCAGTTTCTGAGCCTCAACGGCAAATTCCATCGGTAACTTCTGCAGTACTTCCTTGGCATAGCCGTTGACGATGAGTCCGACAGCCTGCTCCGTGGGAATACCACGCTGGTTGCAATAAAACAGTTGGTCTTCCGAGATCTTCGAAGTGGTAGCCTCATGCTCGAAGACCGCCGTATCATTGTGCACATCCATATAGGGGAAGGTATGGGCACCACAGTCAGAGCCCAAGAGCAGTGAGTCGCAACTCGAATAGTTACGGGCGTTTTCTGCCGTGGCAGCCGCACGAACCAAACCACGATACGAGTTCTGACTATGACCTGCCGAGATACCCTTCGAGATGATGGTACTCTTGGTGTTCTTTCCCAAATGGATCATCTTCGTGCCAGTATCGGCTTCCTGATAGTTGTTCGTCACGGCGACGCTGTAGAACTCGGCCTGCGAGTTGTCGCCACGCAGAACGCACGAGGGATACTTCCACGTGATGGCAGAGCCTGTCTCCACCTGTGTCCAGGATAGTTTGGAATCAACACCGCGCAGTTCACCGCGCTTTGTCACCAAGTTCAGCACACCGCCCTTACCGTTCTCATCACCAGGATACCAGTTCTGAACGGTGGAGTATTTCACCTCTGCCCTGTTCATCACAATGATCTCTACGATGGCAGCATGTAACTGGTTCTCGTCACGCATCGGAGCGGTACAGCCTTCAAGATAGGAGACATAGCTGTCGTCATCTGCCACGATCAGTGTGCGTTCGAACTGACCTGTATTCCTGGCGTTGATACGGAAATAACTGCTCAACTCCATCGGACAGCGCACACCCTTGGGGATATACACAAAGGAGCCGTCGCTGAAGACGGCACTGTTCAGCGCCGCAAAGAAATTATCACGATAGGGCACCACCGTACCGAGATATTTCTGTACCAGATCGCCATGTTCCTTAATAGCCTCACCGATAGAGCAGAATATGACGCCCTTCTCGCGCAATTTCTCCTTAAAGGTGGTCTTCACGCTAACGGAGTCCATGATGGCATCGACAGCCGTGTTACCGCTCAAGGCCAAGCGTTCCTCAAGGGGGATGCCAAGTTTATCAAAGGTCTTCTCCAGTTCAGGATCTATCTTGCCGTCGCCCTCAGGCTTCTTCGCCATGGGGTCAGCATAGTAGGAGATGGCCTGATAATCAATCTCGGGCACATGGACATGTCCCCACTTAGGCTCAGTCTGCTCTTTCCAATAGCGGAATGCCTTCAGGCGGAACTCAAGCATCCACTCGGGCTCCCCCTTCTTAGCAGAGATGAGCCGAACGATATCCTCGTTCAGCCCTTTCTCTATGATCTCAGTATGTACGTCGGTGGTGAAGCCAAACTCGTACTTCTGTTCGGCCACCTGACGGACATACGCATTATTCTTATCTGACATTTACAACTTTTGTTCGACTTCAATCTCCGTGAAGGTCTCGATGATATCGCCAACCTGGATGTCGTTGAAGTTCACCAGTGAGATACCGCACTCCAGACCCGTAGCCACTTCCTTGGCGTCGTCCTTGTAACGCTTCAGGGCATCGATAGCAGCCGTGTGGATCACGATACCGTCACGGATCACGCGGGCCTTGTCCTTGTTGTGCACCTTACCGTCGGTCACCAGACCACCGGCCACAGTACCCACCTTGGAGATCTTGAAGACCTGCTTCACCTCGATCTCACCGGAGATCACCTCCTTCTTCACCTTGTCGAGCATACCCTGCATGGTCGATTTCACATCGTCGATGGCATCGTAGATGATGGAGTATGTGTTGATCTCCACACCCTCACGCTCAGCAGCACGACGGGCATCGGCAGAAGGACGCACCTGGAAACCGATGATAATAGCCTCAGAAGCCGAAGCAAGCATGACATCGTTCTCAGAGATCTGACCTACGGCCTTGTTGATGACATTCACCTGAACCTTCTCCGTAGAGAGTTTGATGAACGAGTCGCTGAGGGCCTCGATAGATCCGTCGGTATCACCCTTCACGATGATATTCAGTTCATGGAACTCACCCAGGGCAATACGATGCGACAACTCATCCAGTCCGAGTTTCGTCGTAGTACGCAGACTCTGCTCACGCTGCAACTGGATACGCTTGTTGGCAATCTCACGAGCCTCCTGTTCTGACTCCATCACGTGGAAGGAGTCACCGGCCGTCGGTGCACCGTTCAATCCGAGGATGATAGCAGGTTCGGCAGGACCAGCCTGCTCGATACGCTGGTTACGCTCGTTGAACATGGCTTTCACCTTACCCCAGGCTGTACCTGCAATCACGACATCACCCACCTTAAGTGTACCATTAGAGACAAGGACGGTAGAGACATAGCCACGTCCCTTATCGAGTGAACTCTCAATGATAGAACCCGTTGCCTTACGGTTAGGATTAGCTTTCAGGTCAAGCATCTCGGCTTCAAGCAGTACCTTTTCCAGCAACTCATCGACACCCATACCTTTCTTGGCAGAGATCTCCTGACACTGGTACTTACCACCCCACTCCTCAACGAGCAGGTTCATGTTAGCCAGATCCTCGCGGATCTTGTCAGGGTTGGCACCCGGCTTATCAATCTTGTTGATGGCGAACACCATCGGCACGTTAGCGGCCTGGGCATGAGCAATAGCCTCCTTGGTGGTAGGCATCACCGAGTCGTCGGCAGCAATGATGATAATGGCGATATCCGTCACCTGGGCACCACGGGCACGCATGGCGGTAAACGCCTCGTGACCAGGAGTGTCGAGGAATGTGATCTGGCGACCATCCTTCAGTTTCACATTATAGGCACCGATGTGCTGGGTGATACCACCGGCCTCACCGGCGATCACGTTGGTATTACGGATAAAGTCGAGCAGTGAGGTCTTACCGTGATCGACATGTCCCATCACGGTAACGATCGGTGCGCGATTCAGCAGATCGTTCTCGTCATCTTCTTCCTCAGTGATGGCATTTTGTACTTCAGCACTGACATATTCCGTCGTGAATCCGAACTCCTCGGCCACGATATTAATAGTCTCTGCATCCAGACGCTGGTTGATAGACACCATGATACCGATGCTCATACAGGTACCGATGACCTGGTTCACACCGACGTTCATCATAGTTGCCAACTCCGATACCGTCACGAACTCCGTCAGTTTCAGTACCTTGCTCTGTGCTGCCTCTGCTGCCATCTCCTCGTTCATGCGCTCAGCCACGGCATCGCGCTTCTCACGACGGTACTTGGCACCTTTCTTGTTCTGATTCTTCGAAGTCAAACGAGCCAAGGTTTCCTTCACCTGACGGGCTACAGCCTCATCATCCACCTCCAACGGCTTCACAGGACGGTTCTTCTTGTTCTTCTTACCACCCTGTTGGTTACCACCGTTGTCCTGGAAATTCTGGTTACCACCCTTGTTTTTCTTATTCTTATTGGCGTTCTGACCCTTGTCCTGATTGGCAGCAGCCTCGATATCCACACGCTCCTTACCGCCATGGATACGCTCACGCCTTTTCTTCTCACCGTTAGGACCTCCGTGTTGCTGAGCCTGTTTCTCCTCCCGCTCCTTGCGGCGCTCTTCCTTCGACTTCTTCTTGGGACGCGTACTCTGGTTCAGGGAGTCGAGATCGATCCTGCCGACCACATTGAGGTTAGGCACTGCCTTCTGCTCTGTCTTCAGTTTAAAGACTTCAGGCTCTTCAGCAACAGGAACAGGCTCAGGTTCTTCCTCCTTTGGCTGTTCCACCACAGGAGCAGTCTCAACCTTAGATTCCGGTTTGGGCTCAGGTTTAGGCTCTTCCTGTTTGACCACCTGTACCGTCTCTACTTTAGGAACTACAGGCTCTGCCTTTCTCGGCTCTTCCTTGGGCTTGGCGGGTTTACCCACCATACTCAGGTCAATCTTTCCCAGAGGTGTAAAAGTTTGGCGGGGTTCCTCCTTCACCTCCTCCACCTCTGGCTTGAGTTCTTTCTTGGGCTTATCCTTCTTCTTGGGGAAGATCATCCCTGCCTGCGTCTTCACGTCCTTGTCACCTTTGAACTCCTTAACCAGTGCTTCGTACTGTTCATCGGTAATCTTCGTGTTAACGTTGGCATCGTCTTTGATCTCACCCAGACTGGATTTGGTCTTTAAAAAATCGACTGCCGTCTGAAGACCAATATTCAGTTCCGTTAATACTTTATTTAATCTGACTCCCATTAATTTTCCTTTTTACTTTATTACCTTTTTACCTTTACTCAAACTCCGCACGGAGCACCTCCAGCAGATGATCAACGGTCTCTTCCTCCAAGTCAGCCTTCTCAATCAGCATTTCACGCGGAGCATTGAGCACAGCCTTGGCAGTATCCAGACCGATGGCTTTGATAGAATCGATAACCCACTGATCCACCTCGTCAGAGAACTCATCCAGATAAATATCCTCGTCGGCCTCACTCTCACTAACCACGCGGAATACATCAATAGTGTATTCGGTCAACATGGAAGCCAGTTTGATGTTCATACCACCACGTCCGATGGCCAGCGACACCTCCTCAGGCTGTAGATAGACCTCTGCCTTGTGGTTCTCCTGATCGAGTACGATGCTCGACACCTTGGCAGGACTCAGGGCACGCTGGATATACAACTGCACGTTGCTGGAGTAGTTGATCACGTCGATATTCTCGTTACACAGCTCACGGACAATGCCATGCACACGGCTACCCTTAACACCCACACAAGCGCCTACCGGGTCGATACGCTCGTCATAGCTCTCCACGGCCACCTTGGCACGGTCACCCGGCATACGGGCCACCTTCTTGATAGTGATCAGACCGTCGTTGATC
>JAFYPG010000230.1 GCA_017547605.1 Prevotella sp. | reverse complement strand
GATTGCCTTGGCTTTGCTCGTCGGTATGCATTCAGTGAGGATTATCTCGTAGCAAGGAGTGCCTTGTGGGGACTGACCAAGGCCCGCAAAGATGAACTGTCGCAACTGCAGGTGATACTCAACGAATTCATTGACCAGGCGATGCAAACAGATAACTCATCCGTCAGACGACTGTCGCTTAACGTCATTGAGCGATTGGAGATTTCTGAAGATGACCTGCGTACAGACTTCCTTGACTTCTGCTTTGATCATATGATGGATGTTGAGGAGTATCCTGGCATTCAGTCGGTCTGTATGAAACTTGCCTTCCGTATGTGTAAATTCTATCCTGAGCTGATGGACGAACTGAAACGCACTCTCGAGACAATGGAGATAGACTATTACAAACCCGCCGTGAAATGCGTCAGAAACAGAATTCTGAACGGCAGACTAAAGTAACTATCAATCCATTCGTCACATAACTGTGCAGATTATCCCAGAAATTTGGCGATATCGACAACTATTCGTACTTTTGCAACGTCATATGATAAAAATAAATATATAGGTATGAAAATTAAAGAATTAACAAAGAAAGGTCTGGTCATGCTGACCATGATGTTTGCACTTGTGATGAACGCTGAGTGGCAACCCAAGCAAGTGGTCGAGTTCCAGACGGTGATGTCAATGCATGAAACCACCTATAAGAGCTTCATCAGAGAGGGTAAATACAAAGAGGCAATTGCTCCGCTTACCACACTCATCAACCTGCTGGACACGACTAATATTTATAAGGTGGCGAATATATCCGAAGCAGTCGTCAGACGGCTCAACGCTCCTTACTACTACGATTTGGCTTGCTGCTATGCCGTAACCAAAGAAAAGAAACAGGCACTAAAGGCGTTGGAACAGGCGGTGGCTCTTGGGTATAATGATTACAACAATATGCTCTACGACAAAGACCTCACGTCGCTCCGTAAAGACAAAACATACCAAGCCCTGTTGACAGCGGTCAAGGAGAAGACGCCGCTCCACGTGCTCAGGAAGTCCGCTCCCTACGATAAAGATTCTGTAAAGTTGGATGTCAAATTCACTTATATGCCGAAAGATGACTATCGCCTAAGTGTAGTGCGCGATTATTTGAAGCTCGACTCTGTTGCAGGTCAGGGCGATGAGTTGTCGAAGATCATCAATCTGCTGCACTTTGTTCACGACAATATGCCTCACGACGGCAATCACCGTGCCTTTGCCGAGATGGATGCCATTGACCTTTATAATTATGTAAAGACTACAGGCAAGGGTGTCAACTGCCGCCAGCTGGCCATCTCTCTCTGCGAGATGTATCTGGCTTTGGGCATTCCTGCTCGATATGTCACCTGCTTGCCTGCTGATCCTCTCGACCACGAGTGCCATGTGATAAATAGCGTATGGTCAAGTCAGTTGCAGAAGTGGATTTGGATTGATCCTACGATGGATGCCTGGGTGATGGACGAGAATGGTACCATGCTGGGTATTGCGGAGGTGCGCGAAAGACTGAGAAACGACCTCCCGCTGGTACTCTGCGAGACTGCCAACTGGAATCATCAGAACCAGCAGACCAAGGAGTACTATCTGGACTATTACATGGCCAAGAATCTCTACTTCTTTGCCTGCAAGAAGATAAGCCGCTTTAACCCAGAGAGCGATTATCGTGAGAATCCTAAAGATAGTGACTTCGTTCTGTTCCCCACTGGCTATAGCAGCGATAACTGGAAGGGTTGCGACACAACTACCGATTCAGACCTGTTCTGGGCAAAGCCCGAAATGTAAATAACGATAGATAATGAGACAATACAGATATGTTAAGAGTAACGCCTTTACTTCAGGCGAGTCAATCACCATAGAACAAGGTGGCAATGATCGCATCTTCAACTCCGTAAAGCTTAAATGCCAAGATGGCAAGGTTTTATTCGGCGGAATTATATTTTTCTGATTATAATTGGCCGTTTCTCATTTTTTTTCTTTACCTTTGCAACCTAATCCATTAAGATGTACTTACCAATGAGAAAAGCCATCATCATGAGTCTGTTGCTGGTGGGCTGCCTGCAGGTGGCACTGGCACAAAATACCATTGCAAGTATCCGAAAGGCTTATCAGGAGCAGAAAGCCGTAATCGCCGAGATGGCAGAGGATTTCCCCTATGACGGGATGCCGCCTGCTTATTACCACTTGAGTGTGGTGATGAACCTGCCGGCTACGGGTCTCCATCGTGAGAATATCCGCATGTTCTTTGGTGAGATGGAACAGGAGGAGGAAGAGGATTACAACCCCTATCCGCCCCACTACCTGAGTTTCCTGACGACGAAATACAACTACGCCGCCCGTGAGTTCTACGAGGAGTACCTCTACGACAAGAACGGGCAGGTGATGTTTATCTATGCCCAGACGCCTGACATCGATATGGGTAGCATGCACGAACTGAGACTTTACTTCGATGGGCAGAAGTTGCTGCGCCTGAACGTGAAGGAGGCCAACGATCTGAAGTCGTATGACGACACAGCCGTCAAGGCGGCTGGCTTTAAGGATGTCTATACAGGCACCTCGATACCTGAGGCTTATAAAGAGTCTTGTGACATGTATCAGCAGAAGGCCAAGCAATATCTCAGCATGTTCAAGAGCATCGACAACACGGTGTATTGAAAAGGTGAAAAAGTAAAGAATTGAAATACTAAATTTAGACAAGATGAAAAAACTGGTTTTATCTTTCATCCTTTGTGGAATGGGGATGCTCGTGAATGCACAGGAGGCCCCAAAGTCGAGAATCATTGAAGACGGCGGTACGGGCCCCTATAAGGTGGTGATGACCGAGGTGGCCGGACTGACAGAGCACACCGTATTCACACCTCAGGACCTCTCGAAGTTCGGTGGCGGCAAACTGTTGCCCGTCCTGGTGTGGGGTAATGGTGCCTGCTCCAACTCTCCCTGGGAGCACATGAATTTCCTCAACGAGATTGCCTCGCATGGTTACCTTGTATTGGCAACGGGTATCATCCCGATGGAGGATGAGTGGTACAAGGGTCCGATGTCGCGCACCGAGCGGCAGATCGAGAGCATCGACTGGGCCTTTGCTCAGAACGCTGACCCCAAGTCGCCCTTCTTCGAGAAGATCGACGTGAACAGCATCTGCGTGGCTGGTATGTCGTGTGGCGGATTGCAGACACTCTTTAACTGTGCCGATCCCCGTATCAAGCTGCTGATGATCTGTAACAGTGGTCTCTTCAACCAGCAGAACGCCAGTCAGGCTGTGGGTGGTATGCCCATGCCCCCGAAGGAGAAGTTGAAGGAGATCCACACCCCAATCATGTATCTGTTGGGTGGCAAGGAGGATATTGCCTATGAGAACGGTATGGACGATTTCCACCGCATCCACCACGTGCCGGCCTGTGCCATCAATTACCCCGTGGGTCATGGCGGTACCTATCGTGAGGCCCATGGCGGTGAGTTCACAATTCCTGCCCTGGCCTGGCTCGACTGGCAACTGAAGGGTGACGAGAATGCCAAGAAGATGTTCGTGGGTAAGGACTGCGGACTGCTGAAGCGCGAGGGATGGACCATCGAGAAGAACAATCTTTTCGAGACAGACAACAGGGTAGGCGACTACGAGACGCTGCAGATGGAGCCTATCCAGAACCCGATGCTTTGGGCCGACGTGCCCGATCCCGACGTGATCCGTGTGGGCGATACCTTCTATCTCGTCTCTACCACGATGCACCTGATGCCTGGCGCTCCCGTGATGGCCTCGAAGGACCTGAAGAACTGGGAGACTGTGGGATATATCTTCGACCGTCTGACAGACTCACCAAAGTACGACCTCTTGCAGGGAACGGTCTATGGTCGCGGACAGTGGGCTACCTCGCTGAAATACCATAAGGGTAAGTTCTATGCGCTGCTGGCTCCCAACGAGCAGGGTGCGATGGGCGACACCTATATCTTCTCTGCCGAAAAGGCGGAGGGACCCTGGAACCTCGTCTCGCGTATGCGTCATTTCCACGACTGTTCACTCTTCTTCGACGACGATGACCGTGTGTATGTGATCTACGGTACGGGAGAGATGATGGAACTGAAACAAGACCTCAGCGACGTGATCGAGGGTAGCTATCAGAGAATCTTCCAGCGCGAAGAGGACGAGAAGGGATTGCTCGAAGGCTCACGCGTGATCAAACACAACGGTAAGTACTACCTGCTGATGATCTCGCACGTCTATGCCCCAGGCAAGCACCGTCGTGAGGTATGCTACCGTGCTGACGATATCCACGGACCGTGGGAGAAGCAGGTGATCCTGGAGTCGGAGTTCGGAGGATTCTCCTACGAGGCTCAGGGTACCATCGTCGATTCGCCTGACGGTGACTGGTACGGTATTATCTTCCAGGATCGTGGGGGCGTGGGCCGTGTGCTC
>JAFYPG010000023.1 GCA_017547605.1 Prevotella sp. | reverse complement strand
ATGATATAGTACTCGTGCGGATCCTCCGCCACCTGCAGGGCGAGGGAGTTGCCGATGTTACCTGCCAGTCCGGCGTCATAGCCTGCCTGCTTGAAGATGTGGTAAATGAGCGAGGTGGTCGTGGTCTTGCCGTTTGAACCGGTGATGCAGATCATCTTCGAGGTGGTGTAGCGTCCGGCAAACTCGATCTCACTGATGATGTGGATGCCTTTCTCCCTGACCTTCCTGATCATTGGTGCCGTGTCGGGGATGCCGGGACTCTTGATGATCTCGTCGGCATTCAGGATCTTGGCCTCTGTGTGTTGCCCTTCCTCCCACTCGATATGACGGTCATCGAGCATCTTCTTATATTTGTCGGCAATCTTCGACATCTCTGACACAAACACGTCGAAGCCTTCCTTCTTGGCGAGGACGGCGGCTCCTGCACCGCTTTCTCCTGCTCCTAATATAACGATTCTTTTCATATTTTATCTCATCTTCAAGGTGATAATTGTCAGTGCCGCCAGGATAATGGTGGTAATCCAGAAGCGGATAGTGATCTTCGACTCGTGGAACGGACGGTGGGGCCAGCCCTTCAGGATGTAGGTGCTGGTGGCGTCCAGTTGGGAGTCCAGTTTGCGGAAGGTGTCGTGGATAGGTGTGGCACGGAACACACGGACACGCTTGCCTTTCCGTTTTTGTATCTTGAACCACTGGGTCTGTATGATTACGCTCAGACTCTCCATGAAGAAGATGCCGCAGAGGATAGGTAACAGCAGCTCCTTGTGGATAATGACGGCACATACACCGATGATACCGCCAATGGTCAGAGAGCCTGTATCTCCCATAAAAACTTGGGCAGGGAAAGCGTTGTACCACAGGAAACCGACCATCGCACCCACGAAAGCACAGAGGAAGATTACCAGTTCCTCAGAGTGGGGAATATACATGATGTCGAAATACGAGGCATAACCGATGTGGGACGACACGTAGGCCAAGACTCCTAGTGCCACACCGATGATAGCCGAGTTGCCGGCACACATGCCATCCATACCGTCGTTGAGGTTGGCTCCGTTTGACACGGCCGTCACCACGAGGATAGTCATCAGTACAAACAGCACCCATCCCGCTGCTACCGCATATTTGCCGCAGAATCCCATGACTTTCGAGTAGTTCAGGTTATGGTTTTTGATGAAAGGAATAGTTGTCTGCAAAGACTTTACCGCCTCCTTCTTATGTTTGATGACTACTTCCTGATTCTGTAGTGGTTCGTTAAGGCTTTCACGGACCACGACATCGGGACTGAGCCAGAGCGTGAGTCCAACGATAAAGCCGATGCTGATCTGTCCTACGATCTTGTATTTGCCCTTCAGGCCTTCTTTATTGCGCTTAAAGATCTTGATATAGTCATCCAGGAAACCTAGAAAGCCGAGCCATACGGTTGAAACGATCATCAGAATCAGGTAGGTGTTGCGAATTCGTCCCAGTAAGATTACTGGCACAAGAATGCTAACGATGATGATGACACCACCCATCGTCGGTACGCCTTTCTTCTCCACGCCAAACGGGTCGATGCTCGGATCACGCTCTGTCTCAAAGATCTTCTTGCGTTTCATCCATTTGATGAACCTTTCACCAAACCAAGCGGAAATGAGCAATGAGAGGATCAGCGTCAACAAGGCACGGAACGAGATATAGGACCACATGTGTGACCCAGGGATATCATATTGGTCGAGGAATCGGAAGAGGTAGTACAGCATGGGGATGAAGCATTAAAAATTAAACATTAAATATCTCACGCACCACTTCCTTGTCATCGAAGTGGTGTTTCACACCTTGGATCTCCTGATAGTCTTCATGTCCTTTACCAGCAATGAGGATGACGTCACCCTTCTCCGCCATCATACAGGCGGTACGGATGGCTTCGCGGCGATCGACGATGCTGATGACTTTCTTCATCTGCTTCTGGTCGAGACCGGCGAGCATATCGTTGATGATGTCTTCAGGTTCTTCGAAACGGGGATTGTCGCTGGTGATAATCACCCGGTCGCTCTGCTTGACGGCCTCCTGAGCCATCAGCGGACGCTTGCCCTTGTCACGGTTGCCGCCAGCACCGCAGACGGTGATGACCTTGCCATTTCCGTCAAGCACTTCGTGGATGGCGTTGAGCACGTTCTCCAAGGCATCAGGAGTGTGGGCGTAATCGACGATAGCGGTATAACCCTCTGGAGAACGGACAGGATCCAGACGGCCGTTGACGCTTTTCAGGGTGCTCAGGATGACGAGGATATCATCGGGATTCTTACCCAGCATTACGGCCGCACCATAGACGGCGAGCAGGTTGCTCACGTTAAATTTGCCGATGAACTGCACACCCACCTCCTTGCCATTGATATCTAGGTACATACCTTCGAAGTGACACTCAATGATCTTCGCCTTGAAATCTGCCATTGTGCGGGTGGAATAGGTCTTCACCTGTGCCTTGCAATTCTGCATCATCACACTGCCGTTCTTGTCGTCGGCGTTGATAATAGCGAAGGCGTCCTTATCGAGTCCGTCGAAGAAGGCCTTCTTCGCGTCGCGGTAGTTCTCAAACGTACCGTGGTAGTCCAGATGGTCGCGGGTGAGGTTTGTGAAGATGCCGCCCGTGAAGCGCAGACCACCAATGCGTTTCTGGGCAATGGCGTGACTGGAGCACTCCATAAAGGCATATTCGCAGCCAGCTTCTACCATTTGGGCGAGCAGTCGGTTCAGTTCGATGGGGTCGGGTGTCGTATGGTCGGCGGGAATCACCTCGTCTTCGATATAGTTACAGACGGTGGAGAGCAGACCGCATTTATGACCGAACTTCCGGAACATATTATATAATAAGGTGGCGATAGTGGTTTTGCCGTTCGTACCCGTCACACCGACGAGTTTTAACTGCCTTGATGGATCACCGTAGAACTGTGTGGCCACCTCGCCGACCCAGTCTTCCGTTGATTCCACGGCAATATAGGTTACTCCAGGCGTGCGCTTGGTGGGCAGACTCTCGCAGAGAATGGCGGTTGCACCCTGTTCGATAGCCTTGTTGATAAACCGATGCCCGTCAGTCTGTGTGCCAGGGACGGCCACGAAAAGGTGGTCAGCCTCTATACGGCGGGAGTCGATGTTGATACCCTTGATCTCTACCTCGGCATCGCCGATGATGTTCAGCACTTCAACATTCTTCAGTAACTCATTCAGTTTCATATATTTCTTTTTTAGTTATTCCATGATGAGCTCGCAGACCATACCCTGCCTGACAGCCGTACCTGCATAGATACTCTGGGATCTCACTTTTCCTCTGCCTCTGAGTTTTGTCTTTACGCCTATGCTCTCTAGGAGATAAACAGCGTCGCGGGCACCCATGCCAGTGACATCGGGTACGATAGCTTTGTTAGTTTTCATCTGAGAAAGGATCACTCTCTTGGACTCCTTTTTGGCTTTGCCCCAGATGGGATTTCCTTCTGTATAGGAACCGCCCCAGTTATTATTGGTCTTGACATCCAACTGATTCAGCACGTAGTGGGCTGCCACCATATCGCCGCCTTTGACGTCGGGAATAATGACCGATGCAGTGTCACGGGCGTCATCCACGCTTCGCTTGAGGTTCTGCGCCATCACACCCTCGGAGATATGGTGGAACACCACTCCCGACATGCCACCGCCAGAGGCTGGCAGACCAGATTTCTTCAGACAGACGATACAGGTATAGCGGGGATCATCGGCAGGGAAATAGCCGGCAAACGACAGCCAGTAGCGAGTGGTACCGGAATGATAACTGCCATATTGGTCAGCCACCTGGGCTGTTCCTGTCTTGCCTGCCACCTTGAACGACCTAGAACCAGCCTTGCGACCTAAACCCTGACTGACGACATGCTCCAGGATGGTCTGCATCATCTTGATCGTTGAGGGTTTGGCTATCTGCTCTTTAAGTACGACGGGCTCGTACTCCTTGACAACCTGTCCGTCCTTCATCAGTTGTTTCACAAAGCGTGGCTGCATCATCTTGCCGTCGTTGGCGATGGCGTTGTAGAAAGCTACGGTGTTAATGGGGGCAATCTGGGTCTCGTAGCCGATACTCATCCAGGGCAAGGTGGTCTTGCTCCAGTATTTGGCACGGTCGGTGGTTTTCGTATCCGGCATACGGATATAGGGTGGGTGGTAGCCCACCAAGGGAATCTTCAGGTCTTCGTGGATACCCACGCGGTAGAGCCCTTGCACGTATTTCGTGGGATTGTTACCGTAGAACTTGTCGATAACATAACTCACACCGATGTTCGAGCTGACTTCTAATGCACGGGCGACGTTGATATCCTGATAGCCACCACGGCGCCAGTTATGATCTTTCATCGGACGGCCGTGCATCTCCATCACACCGCTGCCGGTATGGATGACGAAATTAGTGTCCCTAGGGATTACACCGTCGTCAAGGGCCACAAGGAAAGAAGCCACTTTGAATACGGAACCCGGTTCACAGCGATAGCTGATGGCGTTATTCACCATTTCATGATACTCACCGTCGGCACCGCGCTGCATGTTCACTATGGCCTTGACATCACCAGTCTTTACCTCCATGAGGATGGCTACCCCCATCTCTCCGTTGATTTCCTTCAGTTCTTCAATGACGGCCCGCTCTGCCAGATCCTGCATACCCACATCGATGGTTGTCACGATATCATAGCCGTCGATGGGGGACTGCACGGGGATATCCATGTATTTGTTCAGCACCTTCCGACGGTGCATCAGTCCGTTTGTGCCGCGTAACAGAGAGTCGAACGATAGTTCCAATCCATTTTTAGCACTATCTTTGGCGCCGAACATGTCGCCGATGGTACGCCAGGCCAATGTACCGAAGGGGTGGTTGCGGGAATTGAACTCTTCCCAGTGGAATCCACCCTTATAAACGGGCTCCTTGAAAATCGGTAGCTTGTGTACCTCGCAGAATGTGTTGTAGTCGACACGGCGTGGCCAGATGGCCCAGTGTCGGGCTCCTACGGAACCATTCTTTTGAACCTTATGCATTCCTTCCAAAAGGTGCGTCTTGAATTCGTTGGCCGACCTTGACGGGAATATCTGGTTCAGCTCATAACAGATGCTGTCGATCTTCTCTGCCCATAAGGAGTCATGACGATGGTTGCTAAGAGAATCACCTGTGCCAGCCTGGAAGTCCATGTATATCTTATATTCTGGAATGCTGCTGGCCATCAGCTGACCATCGCAACTGAGAATATTACCGCGTGCAGGCTTTACACTCACACTGTCGCGCTTTAGACGGTCGGCCACTTGTGTCCAGTAGTCCTTCTTGACGGTCATGATATACATGGCCTTGCCAATCACGGCAAAACTAATCAGCGTCAGCACTACTGCGATGGCGAAATAGCGGGGCATGACCTTATCATTCTTGAACTTGCTCATTCCGTCTTTTTACTTCTCGGGTACATATATTATATATGGAGGCTGGTCTGCGATATGCAGCAGACTGTCCTTATTCTGCTTCAGAGCTTCTAAAACATGGCTCTCCCGACATTTCTCTGTCAGGGTACTGGAACTGGAGAGGGCCTTGTATTTCGCGTCGAGCAGTTCCTTTTCCAGTTTATCGATGGCAATCAGGTCCTGCTGACACTGGTAACGAACGGCCACATAGGCAATGCAGAAAACCACCATCAGTACAAAGAGCCATATTTGCCGGCGAACCATCTCTGCCGTCAGGAAGTCACCGCCGAGGATGGTGCGTAAGGTCAGGGAAGGTGTCAGCTTCGGATCCTCTTCGCTTGCCTTCTCTTTGATCAATTGGATGGTTTTCTTAGCCTGCTCCTTCACCTCGGCAGCCTCTTCTGACACCGTCTGTTCGATCTCCAGTTCTATGTTGTCCTTCTTACTCATCACTCTTCACTTTCCTCTTTTCACTCCTATCCTTAGTTTTGCGCTCCGGCTACGGGGATTACGCTGTTGTTCTTCGCCATTTGGGACGATTACCTTATTGCTGACCTGTTGGAAAGGAGTTTCAATTCGTCCGAAAAAATCCTGTTTAATCTTACCTTCAGCATTGCCAGCTTTCATGTAGTTTTTTACGATACGGTCCTCTAATGAGTGATAGGTGATAACAGAAAGTCGTCCACCCTCACGGAGCAACTCACAGGCATCACTCAGCATTTCCTTCAGGGCGTCCATCTCGTGGTTCACTTCGATACGAAGTGCTTGGAACAGTTTGGCGACCTCTTTCTTCTCCCGCTCACGAGGGAAGAGTTGTTCAGTGACCTGCAACAGGTCACCTGTCGTTACGATGGCCTTTTCACCCCGTGCCTTCACAACGGTGGTGGCAATCTTCCGTGCGTTCTTCAGTTCTCCGTAAATATAGAAGATGTCGGCCAATTGGTCTTCGTCATAGGTATTGAGGATTTCTGATGCCGTCTTACCGGCTCGTTTATTCATCCGCATGTCAAGGGCTGAGTCAAAGCGGAAGGAAAAACCGCGTGTCTCATCATCGAAATGATGGCTGGAGACACCGAGGTCTGCTAACAGACCGTCAATATGATCCATATCATAGTAGCGCATCCAATTACGGAGATATCTGAAATTACTTCTGATGAACGTGAAACGGTTGTCATCAACGATATTCCTCTCGGCATCCTCGTCTTGATCGAAACTATACAGATGACCGCCCTTGCCGAGTCGCCGCAGGATCTCCCGGCTATGTCCTCCACCGCCGAAAGTGACGTCAACATAAACACCGTCGGGCTTGATATCAAGCCCGTCGATGCTCTCCTGAAGGAGTACTGGAGTGTGGTATGTTTCAGCGGTTGTGATCATAGGGCGTCACAGGCGTTCATGATATTCTCAAATTCCGTACCGAACTCCTCGGCAGTCTTGAGTGTCTGACTCAGATTCTTCGGTGACCAGATCTCTATAGTGTCGTCCATGCCGATAAACTGAAGGTCCTGATCAATCTCTGCTATTTTCTGCAGACGTTTGGAAATCAGGAAACGGCCGTTGCCGTCAAGATTCACCACTTCTGCCTCCGAAACAAACTGGCGAAATATCTGCTGGTGGGTGGGCTTCCATGGACGAAGTTGGGCCTTTAGCATGTCCAATCGTGTGTTCCATACGCTTTCCGGGTAGAGCACCAGACATTTCTGGAAGACATCCCTGCGCAGCACCAAGGTTTCCTCGCCTGATGCCTGTAGCACCTTGCGGAAAACGGCTGGCAGGAAGGCCCTTCCTTTCATATCCGCCTTTGCTTCAATATTACCTAAGAAACGCATACGTACATTATATATATGAATTCGGTTACAAAATTATATAATTTTTCCCCACTTCACTCCACTTTGCCCCACTTTTTTTGGATTTTAACTTTATTTATCGATTCAAACGCTCTGCGTGTATAAAATACATTTAAAAAGAAACAAATTCTTCTGATTTTTTGCTCAGATTTGAAAGAAATGTGCTATTTTTGCAGGTTGTTAGCGTTTAGTGTACGGAAATGGCAACAATCACGGAGAAAACGATTGATATTGAAAAGATTCTGAAAGGAAAGATGGGCGCGAAGGCGAGGTTTGTTCCGCGCCCGCTGGTAAATTGGCTGAAGCGCATCGCGCATCAGGATCAGGTCAATGCGTTCTTGTGGGAAAGCCGGGAGAAGACGGGCGTTGAATGGCTGGAGGAATGTGTCAAGTATCTCGACATGACTTTGGAGGTAGAGGGCAAAGAAAACCTGCCGGCTCCTGATGACGGCCGGCTTTACACCTTTGTCAGTAACCATCCCCTGGGCGGACAGGATGGTGTGGCACTCGGTGCCATCATCGGACGGTTTTATGATGGTCGTTTCCGCTATCTGGTCAACGACCTGCTGATGAACCTCCCAGGACTGGCCCCTCTTTGCATCCCCATAAACAAGACGGGTAATCAGAGCCGTAACTTCCCTGCTATGGTGGAGGCAGGCTTCCACAGCGACAACCATATGCTGATGTTCCCTGCAGGCATCTGTTCTCGTCGCCACGACGGCGTTATCGCCGATATTCCTTGGAAAAAGACCTTCGTATCCAAGAGCGTGGAGTATCAGCGCGACATTGTGCCTATCCACTTTAGTGGACAGAATAGCCGTTTCTTCTATCGGTTAGCCAATATCAGTGACAAGTATCTTCCGTTTAATCTGGCAATGCTGTTTTTGGCCGATGAAATGTATAAAAATGTGCACAAAACCTTCCAAGTGAAGATAGGCAAGCCCATTCCCTGGCAGACCTTCGATAAGAGTAAAAGCCCGATGGAATGGGCACAATTCGTCAGAGATAGAGTATATTCCCTATAACCATCAACCCACTATTATTTTCTAACCCCCAAACAATGGAACAAGAGATTATCCAGCCCATCAGCAAAGACATCCTTAAGAGCGAACTGACGCCTGAGCGCCAGCTTCGTATGACGAACAAAAGTCATAACGAAATCTATGTTATTACCGCTCATAATGCACCAAACGTGATGAAAGAGATTGGTCGTCTGCGCGAGGTCGTTTTCCGTGAGGCAGGTGGTGGTACGGGCAAGGATATGGATATTGACGAGTTTGATATCTGCGAGAACTGTTACAAGCAGTTGATTGTCTGGAACCCAGAAGCAGAAGAGATCATCGGTGGTTACCGCTATTTGGAAGGCACAGAGTGGGAATTGGATAATCAGGGACAGCCTGTCCTTGCCACCAGTCATATGTTTCATTTCTCGGAGAAGTTCCTCAAGGAATACCAGCCCTACACTATCGAACTGGGACGCTCGTTTGTGTCGTTGCCCTACCAGAGTTCACGTATGGGTGCTAAGAGTCTCTTTGCGCTTGACAACCTGTGGGATGGTCTTGGAGCCCTAACGGTTATCAAACCCAATGTCCGCTTCTTCTTCGGTAAGATGACGATGTACCCATCCTATATCCGCAAAGGGCGTGACATGATTCTTTACTTCCTAAAGAAGTATTTTGATGATAAGGAACAACTGATTATTCCGATGAAACCGTTGAAACTGGAATCTGATCCCTCAGAGTTGGAGAAAATATTCACTGGCCATAGTTTCAAGGAAGACTACCGTATTCTGAATACAGAGATCCGCAGGCTTGGTTATAATATCCCACCGTTGGTAAATGCCTATATGAACCTCTCACCGACGATGAAATTGTTTGGCACAGCTATCAATTACGGTTTCGGTGATGTAGAAGAGACGGGTATCCTGATTGCTGTGGAGGAGATCTTCGAGGAGAAGCGCGTGCGCCATATTGACTCGTTCATCAAGGAACATCCTGAAGCCATGAAGATCACTAGTGGAGCCAATAAGGTAATCTACAAGGAGCGCTGAGTGAGTTTTAACCTAAAGATAACATTCATTTTGTGCAGATCTTAGAAAAACATCGTATCTTTGCACCCGAAAAGCGGTGCGAAGGAGATGAAGAAAGCACTATTATACCTATTATTGGCACTTGGCATCACGATTGCTGGTCTATTGCTTGGCGGAGCCCTGGTGGGGTTTGTCACTGGCTTTATTGACGGGTATCGTGAGAATCATCCTGGTACAACAAACCCCGAACATGTGATGTACTACGTGATGGGGGCGTGTTTCGTGCTGATATGTGTGGTGCTCCAATTGGTATTTCTCAGGCGCGGCTTTGCCAGTTACAGTAGGGGGCTCATTCCCCAAGGGCAACTGTGGAAACTAATTGTGTTGACGATGATGGTAATGAGTGGTATGGCGATAATCTACCTGACCATCCACAACCCGATAGCAGAGACAGCCAGCACGCTGATGGGTGAGCCGGATAAGGAGAACTGGCTTCTGTATCTCTGGTTGTACGGACACCCATGGTGTTCCATACCCCTTTACGCCTTATTGGAAGTTACTGGCGACCTGGTGCTTTTTGGTGGCGTACTGCGAGCCCTGTTGGAGTGGAAGCACCGTCCCATGCTGGTGATAGGTATCTCCACATTGGTGATGGGAGGTGTGTTTTGGCTGTTTGCCGAAAATCCGCTATTGATATGTCTCTCGATGGTTATGTTTATGATCGAGGGGTGGATTTATGAGTGTACGCGGAGCGTCATCCCCTTGGCATGTGGTGATGCGTTCTTCTGGGTAGTTGCCTTCCTGTTAATGGGTAAAGATCTCTCGTCGTGGTACTATCTTGGTGGTTTCGTACTGATCCTGCCCTCACTGTTTTACCTCATCAAAGTGACGGATCTCTTCAAGCCTATTGACTAATCGTTGATGAGCAGTTGCAGTCCGATGCCGCGGATGGTCTTGAGATTGATGCGTGGCTCGTCGGAGAGCAGTTTCCTGAGTTTATTGACGAAGACGTCAAGTGAGCGTGAGGCAAAATAGTCGTCTTCCGTGTTCCAGAAGCGGCTGAGGATGGCCTCGCGGCGCACGACGTTGTTTTTGTTATCGGCTAAGATTGCCAATATCTGTGCTTCGCGCTGGGTGATGGTTTGTGATGCGTTTGTTTCGTCGTTACGCAACGTGGCGTGGTCGGCATCGAGGGTGTATTTGCCCAGTTTGTAGTGGCTGGTCTCTTTCTGTGTCTTGGCACCGCCGCGCATCTTCATCAAGGCCTGGATATGGGCGTCGAGCTCCTCTGGCACGAAAGGCTTCTTTACGTAGTTGTTGATACCGAGGCGATAGCCTGCCTTCACGTCGTTGGGCGAGGTGAGCGCCGAGGTGAAGATAATAATCACGTCACCGTCGGTCTCACGGATGCGCTCTACCATCTCGAAGCCGTTCATCACGGGCATGTCGATATCGGAGATGATAACGTCGGGGTGGGTCTCCTCCCACATCTTCACGCCTTCCTTACCGTTTGAGGCCGTACTCACCTCGTAACCACCGATAATGTCTTCCAAACCCGTCTTTTCAATGTAGGCCAGCGACTCGTCGTCTTCTACTAACAGTAACTTAATCATATCTTCAATTCTTCTTAGGGATATAAAGGGTAAATTCAGAATATTTGTCTTTCTCACTCGACACGGTGACCTTTCCACCGTGGGCCTGCATCACCTGATCGACGTAGTTCAGTCCGAGTCCAAAGCCGGAGACTCCCCCCTTACGGTTCTTTTCGTGGATGGCGGCACGCCCGAACTTGTCGAAAATAATCTGCTGTTCTTCTTTCGTGATGCCGATGCCGTTGTCACGTACTTTCAACAGCACGTACTTGTCCGTGTCGAAGGTCTTGATGCTGATCTCGATCTCGTCCTTTGAGTATTTGATGGCGTTGTCGATGAGGTTGGCAATGGCCTCCGTCAGATACTGTTCGTCGGCCAGCACGTTTTTGACCTTCAGATCAGTCGTAATCATGATGGGCTTCGTGGCCTTGGTTTTCGCTTTCTCCACGAGGTCATTGATGATGGGTTCGATGTAGATGTCCCATTTGTTCAAGATCAGTTTCTTGTTCTCGAGCTTTGAGATAGTCAGCAGTTTGTTGACGAGTGCCAACAGGTGCTCCGCTTCGTCTTCGATAATCGAGTAGTATTTCTCCTTGATCTGCGGTTTGTCATCGACTTTGCCGCTATGCAGGAAGTGGGCACCCATAATGATGCTCGAGAGCGGCGACTTCATGTCGTGTACCATAGCATATGAGAAGTCGTTGCGCAGTTCGGCCATCTGCTCCTGTTCGGTGATGAACCGCAACAGTTGGACGATGATGATGGCGAAGAATCCAAGGATGATGGCGCTGATCAGGAACAGCGGGCTCAGCCTTTGTGCCAGTTCGGGGTAAGGGTTGTTGAGGGCAAGTTGAATGGCCTTCGATTGGTCACGGCGGATGCTGACAGGTTTGGTGAGCAAAGACCAGGAACTGTTTTCGTCGTTATTCTGCCTAAGCACCTTTCCCTTGGCATCGATCTCCAAAACAGTGACGTCGCGATTGATATGTGCCACACTCAAAAGGGAATCAACTAGCATCGCCACATCGTCGAGAGAAATATCTGAATGGTATTTCTGGCTCAGCGCATCGTTCATGCCCTCTACAGAAGAGGCCAGTGACAGGTTGCCCCGGGACTGGGGCAGGCTGAGCGTGTCGCCCTCTGTCACGATTTCCGCACGACTGTAACTCTCGTAGAACATCGCCCACGATAATTGGTTACCTGCCCGCTCCGAGATGTCCTTTGTTGCCGAACGGTAGGTCATCCACATATAAATGCCCAGCAGCAACAACACCGTTACGGCACTCACAATCGATACATATTTATATCTGTTATTATGCATATCCGTCCGCAAAGGTACAGTTTTTTTTTGACTCTCCAAAACAATTAACCTAAAGATAACATTACGATAACACAATGTTATTGCAACTTTCCGTACCTTTGCAACGTCAAACAGATGAAACAACATTAGTAACAACTTTAAAAATTCAGAGTTATGGAACCAATTATCACCGCAGCAACAGTACTGACCATGTACTTCAATGCTATCAACAGCAACGACGTGAATTATATGTATAACGGCGACATGGAGGACGGCGTAGTCAGCAAGATCGAGGTCTATGAGCAGAATGCCAATCATCAGATGACTCAGAAGATGGAATATTGCTATGAGTATGATGCCGAGGGGCGTCTCACGAACAAGGAGATGCTCAGTTGGGATGAGGCTAAGAAACAGTGGACCAAGAACAGCCGCCTCACTTATAAGTATTATAAGAACGGTTATAACGTGGAGGTGAGTTACTGGGACAAGGAGAAGCAGGCCTACGATATTCCCTCAGAGGTGACTCTTTATCGCTCACAGGCTCCCAGTCTGACATCGGTTAAGACCTATAAGATGAACGAGAAGAAAGATAATATGTATCTTCTGAGTAGTATGATTGTAATGGAACCGGTCGATAATCGCTTGCTTGCAATCCAATAATAAAAATACATAACTCTCTCAATATATAGGCTGTCATTCGCACTTCTTAGTGAGTGGCAGCCGTTTTTTAACCTAAAGATAACATAAATTTGATGGGTTGTTACAAAAAAAGTACGTATCTTTGCAGACAGAAACCAAAACCAAACAAAATCGTAACAATATGAAACTGAGAAAAATCTTTGTAGCAGTCGCACTGCTCACCACAGGACTGGCATCAGCACAGCAGATGCCGGACGTGCCTGTAGATGCCGGTGTCCGTATCGGCAAGCTTGACAACGGACTGACCTATTACCTCCGTCACAACAACAATCCGGAGAAGAAAGCCAACTTCTACATTGCCCAGCGCGTGGGTTCCATTCAGGAGGATGACTCGCAGCAGGGTCTGGCCCACTTCTTGGAGCACATGGCTTTTAATGGTTCGGAGCACTTCCCCGATGGAAAAATGCTTGAGTATCTGCAGACCATCGGTGTACAGTTCGGACGCAGCCTGAATGCTTATACCTCTATTGACCGTACGGTCTATTATATCGCTGATGTGAGCACGGAGCGCCAGTCGGCCCTTGACTCCTGTGTACTCGTGCTGCGCGACTGGTCGAGCGGCATCACGGCCGATCCGGCTGAGATCGAGAAGGAGCGCGACGTGATCCACAATGAGTATCGTATGCGTAACAGTCCTGACCAGCGTATGATTGAGCGCGCGCTGCCGACGCTGTTCCAGGGCTCGAAGTACGGCTATCGTATGCCTATCGGTAAGATGGAGATTGTGGATAACTTCAAGCCCGAGGAACTGGTGGCCTATTATAAGAAATGGTATCGTCCTGACAATCAGGCACTGGTGATTGTGGGTGACATTGATGTCGATTACACGGAGAACCTTATCAAGAAGCTCTTCAGTGATATTGTGGTGCAAGCCGATGCTGCCAAGGTCATTGATGAACCCGTACCCGACAACGAGCAGGCCATCTATGTGGCAGAGAAGGATAAGGAGCAGCAGTATCCTATCCTGTTGCTCTCGATGAAGCGTGATCCTATTCCCGCAGAACTGAAGAAGACGATGGCCTCCCTCGTGACTGATTATCTGAGCGGCCTCACATGTGCGATGATCAATAGCCGCTTCTCTGAGATTCAGCAGCAGCCTGACTGTCCTTTCGTTCAGACACAGGTTCAGGATGGCAACTACCTGCAGATGGCCCGTACCAAGGACGCTCTGTTGTTCATCTGTGTGGCCAAGGAAGGTCAGGAGGTCGAGACTTTGCAGGCTGTGATGCGTGAGTCCAAGCGTATTCATGACTTCGGCTTCACTGCCACCGAGTTCGCCCGTGCCAAGGCTGACTACCTAAGTGCCCTGGAGAAGCGATATACCAACCGCGACAAGATGAAGAATAATGAGTTCGCCAATAGTTATATCGAGAACTTCCTTGAGAATGATCCCATTCCATCGATAGAGGATTACTATCAGACCATGAGCATGCTGGCCCAGCAACTGCCTTTCGAGGTCGTTAACCAGTTTGCACAGCAGGTGGTCAGTGTGGATGACAAGAATCTCGTGGCTTTCCAGATGGAACAGGAGAAAGAGGGTAAGACCTATATGACACCTGAAGCCATGAAGACGGCAACTGAGGCCGTTCGCGCCGAGACGCTCACCGCCTGGGTCGATAATGTGAAGGAAGAACCTCTGATCGCTGAGTTGCCTGCAAAGGGGAAGATCGTCGAAGAGACAGAGAACAAGACGCTTGGCTACAAGGAGCTGACGCTCTCTAACGGTGCCAAGGTGATCCTGAAGAAGACCGATTTCAAGGAT